>NZ_VRUW01000120.1:0-11369 GCF_008039475.1 Methylobacterium sp. WL12
TTCTGGGCTTCGCCCTTCAGCTCCTGCGCCTTGCCTTCGGCCACGAGCTTGTCGTTGCCGGTGACGTTGCCGACGCCCTGCTTGACGTTGCCGGCGGCCTCGTTGGCCAGGCCCTTGATCTTGTCGGTGGTGCTGCTCATCGAACGTGCTCCTGTCTTGGGTCGATCGGAAAACCGGCCGATCCGACCGGCGGGATGCCGGCCCCGGCGTACCGGGGCCGAAGGGGCGAGGTGGGGATCAGGCGCGGCGGGTGGTGCCGTAGGCGACAGCCGGGCCGACGGCGCCGAAGCGGCCGCCGAGGAAGCCGGCGAGCGCGCCGAGGATCAGCGCCAGGGCGCCGTAGAACGCGCCCTGGGTGGCGGCGCTGCGGGTGGCCTCGGCGGCGACCTTGGCCTTCTGCTTGGCGTCGGCGACGGCGGCGTCGTACTGCTTCTCGTAGTCCTGGATCTGCGCCTTGGCCTGGTCGGCCGGAATGCCCTGGGCCTTGGCCAGCGCGTCGGCGGCGCGGTTCTCGGCCTGGGCCTTCTGGGCCGGGTCGCCCGAGAGCAGGGCGCGGACGGCGGAGGCGGCGGCGTCGCGGAGCGCCTGCGGGTCCTGGCCGGCCGCCTGCTGGCGGACGGTGTTCTCGATCCCGTCGAGCGGGTTCGAGATCTTGGACAGCGAGGGCGCAGCCGCCTGGGCCGCGGTCTGCACGGTGCCGCCGACGAGCGAGCCGGCGCCGCCCAGCGTGCTGGTCACCGCGCCGAACGCGCCGCCGACGATCCCGCCGACGGCGGAGCTGAGCAGGTAGAGCACGACGAGGGTGCTCACCGCCCACGACACCAGGCCGTGATAGCCGGCGGTGGCGGCGACCGGCTTGCCCGAAAGGCGGCCGGCGAGGAAGCCGCCGACGAGGGCGGCGACGATGCCGGACCCGACGAACCAGAGGCCGGCGCCCATCGACAGGGTCGAGGCGGCGGGGTTGTCGGCGGCGGGACCGCCGACGCTGGACAGGCCGATGCCGACGCCGACCATGTTCAGGATCACCTGGGCGACCAGCGCCAGGACGGCGCCGGCGAAGATCGCGCCCCAGGAGGCCTGGTGCAGGTGGACGGTCGAGACGGCGCTCGCCGAGGGTGCGGTAGGGATGGTGGAGGTTGTGGCCACGATGGACTCCGAAAGACTAGACGCGACGAGGACGGGTGTCAGCGGCGGGAATGGATGAGGAGGGCGAGGCCGTAGCCGACGGCGCCGGCGATCATCAGGGCGACGAAGGGGCTCTCCTCGACCTGGTGGCTCACGGCCCGACGGCCCTGGCGCAGGTAGTGGCCGCCGTTCTCGTAGGCGTCCTCGGCGTAGTCCGCGGCGTCGTCGGCGACGTTCCGGACGGCGTCCTTGGCTTGGCCGTAGAGGTTCTCGGCCGAGCCTTGCGCTTCGCGAAAGCGGCCTTCGACCGAGTCGTTGCGCGACCCGACGAGGTCGCCGACGGCGCCCTGTGCCCTGCCGACGAACTCTTTCGCTGCGCCGGTGACGCGATCCGTATCGACCATGATGTCCGTCCTGTTCTGAGAGGGTGTGGAGACGTGTGCGGCGCGTCGCCCGGGCTACGACATGCGCGTGGACCCGGGCTTCGCGTCGGACTTCGAAAAACGAGGTTCGGTGTGGCCCGCGCGGTTCTGCCCGCGTTCGGGCCGGACCTGCGGTTCTGGGTGCGTTGGTTTCGCTGGGCACGATCCCGTCCGATCGAACGCGCGGCGTGATCCGCACAGGTTCGAGGGGACGGTTTCGGCCCGCGCTGTTCTTGCTCCGGTGCCGTACTGTCGTTGCGCTTGGTGGGGTGCTCTTCCGGTGCTCTTTGACCGAGCTTGGCCTCAGCTTCGGGTCACCTTGGAGATGGTGGCGTCACCTCCGGAGGCAATGGTACGAAAGTACTGGTATTCTGATTTATTCATTTCGGGATCGTTGCCGGCAGGTTGTGCTCCCGCGCCCATACGATCACCTCGGAGCGCTTGTGCAGGCCGAGCTTGCGGTAGAGCGCGGCGGTGTGGTTGCGGACGGTGTTGCGCGACAGGTTCAGTCGCTTGGCGATGGTGTCGTCGCTCAACCCCGCGCAGACGAGGCCGAGCATCTGCCGCTCGCGCACGGTCAGGCTGAGGGTCGGGTCCTCGGCGGTCTCCGCCCCCGGATGACGCAGGCTCGCGAGCTTCTCGATCAGCCCGCGGCTGAACCAGGACGTGTCGGCCATCACCGCCTCGATCGCCTCGAACAGGTCGCGCTCGGAGCGCTTGCGGTCGGTGATGTCCTGCAGCACCGCCAGGACGAACGCCTCGTCGTTGATGGTGACGCGCTCGGCGGAGACGAGGCAATCGAGGTCGCCGGCGCTTTCCGCGTGCAGGCAGGTCTCGAGCCCGAGCACGAAGCCGGTACGCATCACGGCGCCTTCGAAGCGCAGGCGGGCCGCATCCTTCGTCCAGAGGCCGATCTCGTCGGGCGTGCGGCCCACCACGCGGTCCTGCCCGTAGCCGAAGACGCGGGTGAAGGCCTCGTTCACGCCGGTGATGGCGAAGCCCTCGGCCCGGCACAGCATGGTCGGCACGGGCGTCAGCTGGAACGCCTTGGCGAAGCGCTCCTCGCTCTGGCGGAGTGCCGTCTCGGCCTTCTTGCGCAGCTCCAGGTCGGCGAAACTGAACAGCATGCACGGCTCGTCGCCGAGCTCCATCGGCTGCCCGGCGACGATGACGAAGCGGGTGCCGCCATCCGGCAGCTCGAGGCAGGCCTCCATCTGCGGGATGGTGGCGCCTTCGTTGAGGCGGGAGATCGCGAGGTCGCGGCTGCGCGCCCCGGCCAGCACGTCGACCTCGTAGACGCTGCGGCCGATCACGGCGTCACGGGTGTAGCCGGTCATCTCGAGGAAGCCGACGTTCACCTTGACGTGGCGCAGGTCCGACAGCCGGCAGATCACGGCCGGCGCCGGGTTGGCGTTGAAGGTCTTCTCGAACCGCTCCTCCGCCTCGAATTGCGGGGTCACGTTCTGGAGGATCAGGGCGAGGCAGCTCGGCGTGCCGGAGGCGTCCGTCACCACAATGCTGCGGAGCGAGTGGACGAAGTCCACGTCCGGCTTGTCGGTGCGCTTCACGTCGACGATGACGTCGTGGAAGGTCTCGCCGCGCACCACGCGCTCGATCGGGTATTGCTCCGGCAGACGGTTGTTGCGGTAGCGCAGGGAGAACCGGGCGCGATACGCATCGACCGTCTCGCCGAGCTCGGCGAGGTTTTCGGCGCCGTGCATGGCGAGCGCCGCGTCGTTCGCCCAGACGATGCTCTGGTCGGGCTCGACGAGGATCACCCCTTCGGTCAGGCCGGCGATGATCTGCCGGAGTTCCGATCTGTCGACGCTCGCGGTCACGGGTGGGTGTGGTCCTGGGAAAGGATCGTTCCAGGGTGGACGATCCCGGCGGCAACCGTTGCGCGAGCAACTGGTTCCCACTTCCCGTCGATTTCACTGGTACGATCGTCCCGTCACCGTAGTCTTGATCGCTGGTGCAGCCGGCTCAGGACCGGAACGGCGTTCAAGTTGGGTGGACGCATGCGCTTCCATGCCCCGCCGCTCGGCCGCATTCCGCAGCGATGAGAGATGTGGCGTCCCCGGCAGGGCTCGAACCTGCGACCCCAGGTTTCATACCACTTCGGCTTTCGCCGCCGCGGGCGGGTGCCCGCGTTCGTGGCCTGGACTATCCCTTCGCCGTAGGCGCCCGAAGGCGCCCTTAGGTGCCGCCCGTCTAGTCTCTACACCTTCCCGTGCATGGCACTGCGCGGGCTTGGCTCGGGATCGGCAGGGTTCCGGCGACCTGAATCGCCGGGACCGGAAGCGTTCCCCGAATTTGAGCGGATCCGCCGCGCGGTTTCCCGATGCGGCGCCCAATTTGCGTCTAGGAAACCTGTGCTCTGTCCAGCTGAGCTACGGAGACGTACCGATCGTTTGTACCATCGTCGCAGCGCGAGTCCACCCGGAACCCAAAGCGGCCGACCTGTTGCCAGCCTGCGCTGGGCGGAGCGGCCCGATCCGGGGCATGCTGTCCTTAGGGATTCGCGGTGTTCCGATTGGGGCGCGGGAGGCGGGGCGATGGGAAGGACGGGGCGGATGCTCGTGGGCGTGGCCTGCGCCACGATCCTCGGCGCCCGCTCCTGCGCCTCGGCGGCACCGCGATCCGGGGCTGGCGAATGCGTAGCGGGGGCGGCGCGGGCCGACACCCTGTCCGCGGTCGAGCCCCGCGGCGAGCTCGTGCTCGCCTCCGGCGCCCGTGCGGTGCTCGGGTCCCTGTGCTGGCCCGACGACCCGGAGGTCGCCAAAGCCGCGGCCGACCGGCTGACGGCTCGGCGCGGCGGCACGCTCACCGTCGTCGCCCGCGGCGAGGCCGACCGCTGGGGACGCGTGCGGATCGACGCGGTGGCGGAGGATGACGGGATCGACCTCGCCGGCGACCTCGTCGGCGCGGGGTTGGGTTTGGTGGACGCCGGCGAGGGCGACGCCCTGTGCCGCCCGGGACTGCTCGCGGTCGAGGAGACCGCGCGGCGCGCCGGGCTCGGGCTCTGGCGCCATCCGCCGATCGAGGCCGGGGACGGTGCGGCCCTGCGGGCGGCGGCGGGCCGGTTCGCGGTGGTCCAGGGCACGATCCGCCACGTCGGCGAACGCCCGAGCCGGAGCTACCTCGACTTCGCGGGGCGGGGCGAGGATGGGCTCACGGTCACAGTGTCGAAACGCACTTGGCGCAGGATGCGCGAACATGGTTTGAGTGCGGATCGGCTCAAGGATGCGCGGGTGCGGGTGCGCGGGGTCGTCGAGATCCGTCGTGGGCCGACCCTCGAGGTCGCGGTGCCGGAGACGATCGAAGTGCTGGAGGCGCCGACGGCGGTCGCCGGCGTGGACGGGGAGCGGGCGCTGCGGCGCTGAACGGCATGATGGACGGCAGGACGCAGGGCAGAACGGAGATGCGGCGGGGCGGAGCGGCGGCGCGCCGGCCGCTGGCGCTCGCGCTGCTGCTCGCGCTCTCGGCCTGCGCCGGCGAGCAGACCGGCTCGGTGCTGGTCCCTGCCGTCGTCGCCGTGCCGCCGGAGGCGCCGCGCACCACCGGCCGGCCGGCCAACGTCACCGATGCCGACCACACCAAGCTCGTCGCCTCCTTCGGCGGGGAATACCGTGCGCCCGCGACCCTGCGCCTGCTCACCGAGGTGACCGACCGCCTCGTCGCGGCGAGCGACCGGCCCGATCAGACCTACGTGGTGACGCTGCTCGATTCGCCCGTGGTCAACGCCTTCGCCCTGCCGAGCGGCCGCCTCTACGTCACCCGCGGCCTGGTGGCGCTGGCGAGCGACACCTCGGAGATCGCGGCGGTGCTCGCCCACGAGATCGCGCACGTGACGCTGAACCACGCGACCGCGCGGACCGAACTCGAGCTGCGCTCGCAGCTCGTCAGCCGCGTGGTCGCCGACGTGCTGAACGATCCCGCCACCGGCGCGCAGCTGCAGAGCCAGTCGCGCTTCGCCCTCGCCCGCTTCTCCCGCGAGCAGGAGCTGGAGGCCGACGCCGCCGGTGTGCGCACGCTGGCGAAGGCCGGCTACGACCCCTACGGCGCCGGCCGCTTCCTCACGGCGCTCAACCGGACGCTGGCGCTGAAGGCCGGCGGCGGCACCGCGGCCGAGCCCGACATGCTCGCGACCCATCCGGGCACCACCGAGCGCATCGGCCTCGTCACCCGCGCCGCGCGGCGCACCGGCGCGCCCGGCATCGGCGTCGACGACCGGGCCGTCTACCTCGCGGCGGTCGACGGTCTCGCCTACGGCGACAACCCCGGCGAGGGCGCGGTGCGCGGGCACCGCTTCGTGCATCCGAGCCTCGGCATCGCCTTCGAGGTTCCGGACGGCTTCTCGATCGAGAACACCCGCAACGCGGTGCTCGGCACCACCAACGAGGGCAGCCGGCGCCTGCTGTTCGACCAGGTCGAGGCCAAGGACGGCCAGGGCCTCGACGCCATCCTCAAGGCGACGTGGAACGACGCGATCGACCCGGCCTCGATCGAGGTGGCGCCGATCGCCGGCCACCCGGCGGCGACCGCCCTGTCGCGTGGCAAGGACTGGACCTTCCGGCTCGCCGCGATCCGCGTCGGCGAAACCACCTTCCGCCTGATCATGGCGGCCAAAGGCGCGACCGACCCCGACCCGGCCTTCCGCCGCTGGACCGCGAGCCTCGCTTCGGTCTCCGCCGCCGAGACCGCCTCGCTGAAGCCCCTGCGCCTGCAGGTCGTCGCCGCCGCGTCTTCGAGCGCCGAGGACCTCGCCCGCCGCATGGCGGTGCCCGACAGGGCGCTGGATCGGTTCCTGGTGCTCAACGGCCTCGAGCGCGGGGTGCCGCTGAAACCGGGCCAGAGCTACAAGGTGGTGGTGGAGTAGGCGGGCGCGCGCCGATCGGGGCGTCGAGGTCTTGCAACCGATACGTCCTTCGCGCGAAGCCCCGGTCGGGGCCACATGCAGGACGCGCACGCCATGATCCGCTTCTACTACAACCTCTCGCCGAACCCGATGAAGGTCGCCCTCTGCCTGGAGGAGACCGGCCTCGCCTACGAACCGATTCCGGTCGACACCCGCCGGGGGGAGCAGTTCGCGGAGACCTACGCCGCGATCAACCCGAACGCGAAAGTGCCCGCGATCGTCGACGGCGACGCGACGGTGTTCGATTCGAACGCGATCCTGCTGCATCTGGCCGAGAAGGCCGGGGCTTTCCTGCCACACGGCGAGGCGGCGCGGGGCGAGATGCTGTCGTGGCTGATGTTCGTCGCCACAGGCATCGGGCCGTTCTCGGGCCAGTGCGTGCACTTCCGTCACTTCGCCCCCGAGGCCGAGCGGACGGGCTACGCCGCCGAGCGCTACGTGTTCGAGGCGCGGCGCCATTGGAGCGTGCTCGACGCGCATCTTTCCGGCCGCAGCTTCGTGCTGGCCGAGTACGGCATCGTCGACATGGCGGTGTGGGGCTGGGCGCGGATGCTGCCCTTCATCCTCGGCGAGGACGCGATCCTCGAATTCCCCAACGTGAAACGGCTGCTCGACACGGTAAGCGCCCGCCCCGCTGCGCAGAAGGCGGAAAGCCTCAAGGGCCGCCACGGGTTCAAGGCCGAACTCGACGACGAGGCCCGGCGCTTCATGTTCCGGTCGATGAAGGTGAGCTGAGGAAAAATCTTATCCCGACCTCGCCCTCATCCTGAGGTGCCCGCCCCGGCGGGCCTCGAAGGAGGGGGCCAGGGATCGCGGTGAAGTCTGGAGGGCTCCTTCGAGGCCTCCGCTTCGCTGCGGCGCCTCAAGATGAGGTCGCAGGGTGAATGGGCTCGTCTGATCGATGCGCCCCGACAGGCAACGGGGTGACGGGGCTACGCCGCCACCAACGCGCCCATCGACATCGATTCCTTCTTCATCAGCTCGCGATAGAACCCGTCGAGGTGGGTGAGCTTGTCCGGCGAGCCGTCCTGGATGATGCGACCACCCTCAAGCACCACGATCCGGTCGAAATCCTTGAGGGTCGAGAGCCGGTGCGCGATGGCGATGACGGTGCGGCCCTTCATCAGGTTGGCGAGCGCGTGGCGGATCGCCTCCTCCGATTCGGCGTCGAGCGCCGAGGTCGCCTCGTCGAGGAGCAGGATCGGCGAGTCCTTGAGGATGGCGCGGGCGATCGCGATGCGCTGGCGCTGGCCGCCAGAGAGCTTGACGCCGCGGTCGCCGACGATGGTGTCGAACCCCTCCGGCAGGGCGTTGATGAAGTCGGTGCAGTGGGCGGCGTCGGCCGCCTTCCACACGTCCTCGTCCGAGGCTTCCGGCCGGCCGTAGCGGATGTTCTCGCGAAGCGTGCGGTGGAACATCGACACGTCCTGCGGCACGACCGTGATCGCCTCGCGCAGGGATTCCTGCGTCACCCGGTCGATGTCGTGCCCGTTGATCAGGATCTTGCCGCCCTTGGCCTCGTAGAAGCGCTGGATCAGCGAGAACAGGGTCGACTTGCCGCCGCCCGACTTGCCGACGAGGCCGACGCGCTGGCCGGGCTCGAGCACGAGGTCGAAGTCGGTGAAGACCGAGCGCCCGTCCGGGTAGGCGAAGGCGACGTGATGGAACTCGATGCGCGCGCCGGACCCTGAGAGCGGCACGGCCTCGGGATGGTCGATCAGGTCGTGCGGCTGCAGCAGGGTGTGCAGCGCCTCCGAGAGGCGGGCGGTGTGCTGGGTCGCGTCGACCAGCGCCACGGCGAGGTCGCGGGTGGCGGCGAGGATGCGGATGCCGAGAGTGCAGACGAGCACCACCTGGCCGTTGGTCGCCTGGCCCGCCTCCCACATGGTGATCGCCCAGTAGAGCAGGCCGAGCACCGCGAGCACGGTGAGGATCGCGTGCACGATCCGGAGCTTCTCGAGGTAGAGCAGCGAGGAGCGGCGTGCGCGCATCTCCTTGGCGATGGTGCCCTCGAAGCGCACGCCCTCGCGCTTGAACGCCGAGAAGGCGCGGACGAGCGGCATGTTGCCGACGAGGTCCACCATCTCGCCGTCGACGCTGGCGGCCTTGGAGGCGAAGTCGTGGTGCAGCGGCTTTCCGGCCGCCGCCATCTTGAACATCAGCACCACGACGGCGGCGAAGATGCCGGCCAGCACGAGCGCCATCGTGAGGTTGACGCTGCCGATGTAGAGGATCGAGCCGAAGGCCGCGACGCAGGGCGGCATCACGTTGAACACGAACATGTTCTCGACCGTGAAGATCGCGTTCGAGGTCGCGGTGATGCGCGAGGCCAGGGTACCCGGCTGCCGGTCGGCGAAGAAGCTCGGAGAGTGCCCAGTCATGTGCCGGAACAGGTCGCGGCGGATGTCGCCGGTGACGCCGACGAAGGTGAAGGACCCGACGAGCGAGGCCACGCGCCAGAGCATGTTGTCGGCGGCGATGAAGGCGATGAGGATCGCGAGCGCCCCCCAGATCAGGTGCGCGTCGGGTCCCTTGCTCAGCGCGTCGACGACGCCCTTCAGCGCGTAGTCGGTCGAGACCGAGAACCCGACGGCGCCGAGCACCGCGACCAAGATCACGGCGTGCGGCAGGGCCCGGCGCCGGAGGTAGCGGCCGACGAAGGCGAAGGGCCGGTCGGCGTATTGGCAGAGGTCTTCCATCGCGATGAGCATCTCGATTTCAGGCGACGCGGAGGGCCGGCGGAACGGGGAGGGGCGAAGGGGCGGACAAGCGTGCGAACGAAGCAATGGAGAAGGGTGCGAACGGAGGGGCGGGCGACACGGTGTACGCGTTGGCGGACGGCACGGCGACGAGACGCGAATAAAAATCAGCGCCGGCGGGGCAACGCAACAGCCTCGTCGACCGTTGCGTGAGCCCCAACCTACGCCGCGCTTTTATCCCGCGAACCTGAACGGCGTTTGACCGGCATGCGAATCCGGTGCCGGACGCCGTTGCGCCCCACGCATCGACCCTCATCGCGCCGCCTCGCGCCGGGTCTCGGGCATGATCAGCGCTACCAGCGCGAAGGCGGCGGCGCCCACCACCGCGAGCCCGAGGAAGGCGGTGTGGCTGCCGAGCCGGTCGGCGAGGATCCCCGCGAGCGAGGTCGAGAGCGCGGCGCCGATCCCCATGGCGGTGCCGACGGCGCCCAATGCGAGGTTGAAGCGGCCGGTGCCGCGGGTGAGGTCGGAGACCACGAGCGGCACCATGACCCCGAGAACCGCGGCCGAGACGCCGTCGAACACCTGGATCGCCACCAGCAGGTACGGGTTGTCTGTGTAGGCGAAGAGCAGGCCGCGAATGGGAAGCGCGGCGAAGCCCGCGAGCAGCACCGGGTAGCGGCCGAAGCGCTCGGCCGCGCGGCCGACGGCGGGGGCTAGCACCGCCAGCACCGCCTGCGGGACCATGATGCAGGCGGCCACCAGCGCGGTCGCGGTCTCGCTCGCCCGCAGGGTCAGCACGCTGCCGACGAGCGGCAGCATCGCGGCGTTGGCCAGGAAGAACAGCGTCATGCAGGCGGCGAAGCTGAGAAGCGCGCGGTTGGTGAGCAGCGCCCGCACGCCGCCGGACGCGGCGTCCGCGGGGCGTGCCTCGGGTTCCTGCGTGCGCACGCCGGCATCGATCTCCTCGGCACGGATGGCGGAGAGCGCCATGATCGTCGGCACCACCAGGGCGGCGGTAAGATAGAACACCGCGTCGTTCGACAGGTAGTACCCGCAGGCGCCCATGCCGGCAGCCGCCACCGCGTTGCCCATCGCCTGGAAGCTAGCGTTGCGCCCGAGGCGCTCGCCGGCGCGGGCATGGCCGACGAGGCCGATGCTGATCGCGGCGATCGCAGGCGTCAGGATGCAGCTCGCCGCGGAATGAACCGCCATCGCCAAAAGGACGATCAGGAAGTTCGGCCACAGGGCCAGCGCAAGCGCGCTCGCCGAGATCGCAGCCACCGAGACGCCGGCGGCGAAGCGCTTCGAGCGCATCGCGTCGACGAAGGCGCCGCCGGGCACCTGGCCGAGCAGGCTGACGAGGCTGCCGACGGTGAGCGCGAAGCCGATATCGGACTGGGTCCACTTCGATTGCGTGAAGTACACCGCCAGAAACGGCCCGAACCCGGTCTGCAGGTTGGCGACGAAGAAGGCGAAGAGGTCGAGGCCGCGCCGGCTCGCCCGCGACAGGCCGTCCGCACCGGAGGCCGCGGGCGCCGGCTCGACGGCCGCCTCGCGCAGCCGGACGGGCCGGGCGCGGATCTCGTGGTCGAGCCTCGGCTGGCGCTGCGCCTCGCGGGGGGGGATGACGCGCCGGTCCTTCGGACGGGCCACCGTCACTTATCGGGCACCTTCTCCGAGGCCGGCTTGTCGGCCGGCTTCGGCGCAGGGGCGGCCGCAGGCGGCGGCGCGGGGGCCGCACTCGGTGCGGGCGTAGGCGTGACGGTCGGCGGAGCCGCGGCCGGCGCGGTCGCCTGCTCGCCCTCGGGGCCGGGGCTCGCCGGGCCGAGGACCACGATCGGCTCGCCGGCCTTGTACTCGGGCGAGACGCGGACCTGGTTGCGGCTCAGTTGCAGCGACAACCGCCCGACCTTGCCGTCGGAGGTGAAGCGCAGGGCGCGCCAATCGACGGCGATCTTGCGCGAGCCGACGCCGAGGAAGCCGCCGAAATCGATGATCGCCGCGCGCGGGCGCCCGTCCTTGTCGATGATCAGATCGATGATCCGCCCGAGCTCGTCGCCGTTGGCGCTGCGCACGCTCTTCCCGAGCACGCTCTCGTAATCCTGGGTGTCGAGTACGGTGGCGGGCGTGCCCTGTTGCTGCGCCTGGGGCGGCGCAACCGGGGCGACCGGCGGTGCGGCCGGGGCGACAGGCGGCAGGGCC
>NZ_VRUW01000121.1:0-11020 GCF_008039475.1 Methylobacterium sp. WL12
CCGCCCGCCCGGCCCGACCAGCGTCCCGTCGAGGTTGTTGCCGGTGTAGAGCTGCAGGCCCGGCAGCGTCGTCGCCACGTCGAGGCGGCGCCCGCTCGCCGGCTCGATGCAGCTCGCCGCCGGCCGCAGGCGCCCGTCCGCGCCGGCCAGGACGAAGCAATGGTCGTAGCCCTTGGCGATCACGAGCTGCTTGTCGCCCTCGCGGATGCGCCGGCCGAGCGGCATGCCGGCGCGAAAGTCGAACGCCGTGCCGGCGACCGGCCGCAACGTGCCGGTCGGGACCTGCGTCGCGTCGGTCTCCAACACCGCGTCGGCCGGGATCGCGACCACGTGGCCCATCACGTCGCCGGCGCCTTCGCCCGCCAGGTTGAAGTAGCCGTGGTGGGTCAGGTTCAGCACGGTCGGGCGGTCGGTCTGCGCGCGGTAGTCGATCCGCAACGTCCCGTCCTCGGGCAGGCTGTAGGTCACGGTCACGTCGAGGTTGCCCGGAAAGCCCTCCTCGCCGTCGGGCGATCGGCGCGCGAGCGTGAGATGCTTGTCGTCGGCCGACTCCACCCGCCACATCCGCCGGTCGAACCCGCGCGGGCCGCCATGCATCGCGTTCGGCGGCTCGTTGGTCGGCAGCGCGTAGGCGTGGCCGTCGATCGCGAAGCGCCCGTTCGCGATGCGGTTGGCGAAGCGCCCGATCAGGCCGCCGAAATGCGGGCTCTTGGTCTCGTAGCCCGCCACCGAGTCGAGCCCGAGCACGACGTCGGCCGCATGGCCCGCCCGGTCGGGCGTCTCGATCGCGGTGACGATGCCGCCGTAATCGAGCACGTGGACGCGAAGCGCGCCCCGCCCGAGGGTGAAGCGCGTCACCGTCTCGCCGTCCGCCGTCGTTCCGAAGGTCTCGCCCGCCATCCCTGGTCCCGACCGTGATCCGCCGCGCCGACCGTCGGCGACACCCTCGAAGACCGAACACCGGACCACGATCGGCCCGACCCGTCGCGGTCTGACCGCCGCGACCACGGGGCGGCGGCGATCCGCCGGACCTCACGGATTCCCACCCATGAGACCCGGTGCAAGCGGAGGCATTCCGACCCGTCGTGCCATCCGGCCGCGTCCGAAGTCGACCGGACGTGGCCGGATCCGTCGCCCTCCAGGCCTGCCGGGAAGCGGACGTGGCCCCGATCAACCTCGACCGATGGGCTCGAGCGAACCCGAACCGAGTTGTTCGAGGATCCGCGTCAGCGCCACGCGGTTGTTCTTGTCTTCCGCGCTTTCGAGGGCGTCCTGCAGCACGAGCCGGATGTCGTCGGCCTCGACCCGCTCCATGTCCCAATCCGGATAGAGGCGCTCTCGTTCCTCCTCGCTCTGGCTCAGCGAAACGATATCGTAGTGGCGCTCGTCTCGATGCAGGGTCGCGATCAATTTCCGTATCTCGGCGGCCGGCCCCTCGATCCACTGGAAGAAAACGCCGCTGCCGAAGACCAGCACGCCGGTAATGCCGTGGGCAAGATTGTTGCGCTTGGCCGCTTCGACGATGCGGGTGACTTCGGCGTCGTCGACGTGTTCCGCGGCACGACTGCAATAGACGAAATGGTACAGAGGGACCAACGTCGCGTCGTCCGACTCGGCGCCGCGCGGAATGCCGTACTCATCGAACATGGGTGAGATCGCTTCGTTGGCGGCAGGGAGACCGAGGCGTGGATGGGACACTGGCGGCGCCCGCATCCACCGGACAGCATCGGTTCGATCAGGCTGTCGGCCATCCATCTTTCGAAGAACGCCGAGTCGTTCCCGATGCGCGTCGTTCCCGATGCGCGTTACGCGTCGTCGTATGCGGGTTCGGCGGCGAGCCGCTCGAATATTCTGAGCGCCTGCAGCGGAGTCGCCTGATCGATCGCTCCGTTGGCAACTTCGGCTTGCGACCACATCCAGGAGCGGGCCGGATCGTCGCGCATCGCCCAGCCGGGGAATAAACGGTCCGTCACCGGGTGATAGGACAACCGCCGGATCTCCAGATGCCGGTCGTCCCTCAAGATCCGGGCATAGGTGGCATCCAGCACCTCGGCCGAGCCCTCCAGCAACTGCATGTAGACATCCGCCCTGCAAATGAGAGCGCCGGTGATCCCATCGCGCGCGTTGCAACGCCGCGATTGCGATAGGATGCCGTTGAGCATCGCTTGGTCGAACCCGAAAGGGCGTGAGGCATAGATGAGCTGAACGACAGACATTGCTGCTGGATCCTGTCAGGACGTCGGATTGGCAGAGCGATCTACATGCGGTCGTTCGAAAGCTCCGAGGATCCGTGGAAGCCGAGGACGTCGCCCGTCGGCGTCATGGCCTGGGCGAGCGTTCGGCGCCTGCGGACGACAGCAGCCTCTGTGCAAGCAGCACCGCGGTGGGGGCGTCGACCGCCGAGGCGTCGGCGCCGACCCGGGCGACATGTTCGGGATGCTCCAGGAAGACGGGTCCCCCGACCATGACGCCGATCGAAGGATTGAGCGACGCCCGTCGTACCGCCTGGATCGATGCGGCGAGCTGATCCAGGCGGCTCTCGCAGCTCAGCGTCAGACCCACCACGCCGAACGATTCCGACCCGACGAGATCGGCGATCTCCTCGGGCGTGGAGGCGAGGCCGCTCGCCACGTGCCAGCCGGCCTTCCGCAGGAACTGCTCGACGATCGCCAAGCCGAAGGTGTGGAGCTCGCCGGGTGCTCCCATGAGCAGGATACGGCGCGCGCTGTCGTAGGGCGCCAGGCCTCCGTCCGAGCGGAACGTGGCCAGCAGGAACTGGAGTTGGGCGAGGCCGGCCGTGACCTCGATGAAGTCGCACAGGTCGTCGTCCCACATGCGTCCCAGCAGAGCCGCCGAAGGTGCGAGCAGGTCGAGGAACAGGTCGTCGACGCAGTAACCCTTGGCCGTCAGGGCCGTGAACGCGCTCAGGAGGGCCGCGACGTCGTGCCCGAGGATCAGATCCGTGAAGCCCGCGACCGTTTCCGTATCCAGCTTCGGCAGCACGTCCGACCGGACCTGCCGCTCGCCGCGATCGAGCAACATCAGCCGGGGGATGATGTCCGTCTGGACGATGCGGCCGAGCGCGAGGGTTCGCTGCCGGGCCTGGTCGACGGATCTTCGCCGCGCATAATCCTCGCGGACATACGCGGCTTCCGCGATCCCCTCCGTGATCAGACCGGCCCACTCACGGTGGGGTGATCCCTGATCCAGCATTGCCTCATCCCCATGGTCCGGGGTTGGCGTCCCCGTTTGTCGTCGACCGTCGTCCGGCGAGTACGGGGTGCAACAGAGACGCAAATGCGCACGTTGTAAAGACGGCGACGGTCCCGGCGCTTGCCGCCGATGGCGGTGGTTTCGGCGGGCTGAAAAGCCTCCGCTCGCCGAGGCGGAGGTCCTCGAACGTTCCCCTGCCGCCGGCCGTGGCCCGAAGCGGACCGACCGCTCCCGACCCGGCTCGGAGGCGTCTCGCGGGTGCCCGCCGTCGGATCTTCACGGCCGGGGCGGGTCGGCTCACGGCACGGTCGCCGGCTCCGCGGGATCGTCGGACAGCTGCATCCGGTGCAGGCGGGCGTAGGCGCCGCCCTGCGCGATCAGCGCCTCGTGCCGCCCGGTCTCGACGACCCGGCCGGCCTCCATCACCACGATCAGGTCGGCCTCGCGCACGGTCGAGAGCCGGTGGGCGATGACCAGCGTGGTGCGGCCCTTCATCAGCCGGGTCAGGGCGTCCTGCACCAGGCGCTCGGATTCGGAATCCAGCGCCGAGGTCGCCTCGTCGAGGAGCAGGATCGGCGCGTCCTTGAGGAAGGCGCGGGCGAGCGAGATGCGCTGGCGCTCGCCGCCCGAGAGCCGGCCGCCGGCCGGGCCGACGCGGAACTCGTAGCCCTCGGGCAGGCGCGAGACGAAGCCGTGGGCGGCGGCGGCCTCGGCGGCGGCCATGATCTCGAGCATCTTCGCGCCGGGCCGGCCGAAGCCGATGTTGGCCGCGATGGTGTCGTCGAACAGCACCACCTCCTGCGAGACCACCGCGACGGCGGCGCGCAGCGACGAAAGCGTCACCCCGCGCACGTCCTGCCCGTCGATGGCGACGGTGCCACCGGTGGCGTCGTAGAGCCGCGGCACGAGGTTCAGGAGCGAGGACTTGCCCGAGCCCGAGCGGCCGACGAGCGCCGTGGTCGAACCCGCCGGCACCACGAGGTCGATGCCCTCCAGCGCCGGCGCGTCGGCGCGGTAGCGGAACTGCAGGTTCCGGTAGGCGATCTCGCCGGGGCCGGGCTTGAGCGCCTTGGCGCCCGGCGCCTCGCGGATCGTCGGGGCCTCGTCCATCAGGGCGAAGTAGCGGGTGAGCGCGGCGGCCGCCTCCTGCAGGATCGCGTTGAGGGTGCCGAGCGCGCGGGCCGGCTGGGCGGCGAGCAGCAGGGCGGCGACGTAGCCGGTGAAGTCGCCGACCGTGCGCTCGCCCGCCATCACCCGTTGGCCGACCAGCATCAGCACCGCCGCCACGGCGAAGCCGCCGCCGACCTCGAGCAGCGGGTCGAGGCGGCCGCGGGCGTTGGCGGCCTTCATCTTGAGGCGGCGGACCGAATCGAGCGCGTCCGCCGCGCGGCCCTTGAGGTATCCCTCCATCGCGTAGGTCTTTGCGATGCGCACGCCCTGCAGGCTCTCGGAGATCAGGCTCGCGGTGGCGCCCATCTGCTCCTGGGTGGTGGTGGAGACGCGCCTGAGCTTCTTGCCGATCTTTCCGATCGGCCCGGCGACGAACGGCACGGTGACGGCGGCAACCCCCGTCAGCACCGGGTCCATCCAGATCAGCGCGGCGACGAGGCCGACGAGCATCGCGACGTCGCGCAGCAGCACCGTCGAGATGCGGGTCAGCGCCTCCTTGATGAAGGCGAAGTCGGTGGTGAAGCGCTGGGTGAAGGCGGCCGGGCTCTCGCGCCCGAGCTGCGCCAGGTCGGCGTCGATCAGGTGGCCGTAGAGCGCCGCCTGCATGTCGGCCTCGACCCGCGTGACGACGCGGTTGGTCAGCACCGTCTGCCCGAACAGCGCGAAGCCCCGCACCGAGGTGACGACGATGACGATCAGCGGCCCGTAGGCGAGAGCGCCGGAATCCTTCCGGTCGAACGCGTCGAACGCACCCTTGATCAGCGCCGGGTACAGGCCGGTGGACGCGCCGACGAGCGCGATCAGCACCAGCACGACGGCCAGCGTGCCCCGGTGCGGCGACAGCCATTCGCGCCAGAGCCGGCGGAGCAGGGGGATCGTGTCGCCCTTCAGGCGCGCCATCGCGGGTTCCGCAATCGTCCGGGCGAAGGGCGCCGGCCCACCGTCGCCCGAGGCGGCGGTGGCGCGGGTGTGCCGCCCTCGGCCCCGCGGATCAAGCGCCGCCTGGCCTCGGCGGGCGTCGCGGGGGCCGGCTCGTCGGTCGGGCCGCCTCCGTGCGGACCTGACCGCGTCCGTGTTTCGCCGGTCTGTCCCGCCCGGCGGCTTGGCGATGTAACAGTATGACACTATCAGCAGGCACGACCGGCTTGAGGAGCGTGACCACGATGAGGACCTGGATTGCAGCCTGGCGAGGTTTCGCGCGTATGTCGGCCTTGGCGCTGAGCTTGGCCGGCGGCGCGCTCCCGGCCTCCGCGGCGGAGCGCCTGCGGGCGGTGGCGACCTTTTCGATCCTCGGCGACCTCGTGCGGCAGGTCGGCGGCGACGCAGTCGCGGTGACGACGCTGGTCGGACCCGATGCCGACGCCCACGGCTACAGCCCGGCGCCGGGCGATTCGCGGACGCTGGCCGCCGCCGGCATCGTCTTCGTCAACGGCCTCGGCTTCGAAGGCTGGATCGACCGGCTGATCCGCGCCTCGGGCTCGAAGGCCCCCGTGGTCGTCGCCTCGGCCGGCGTCGCCACGATCCCCGGCCGCCACGACCATCGCCACGGCGAGGGCGGCCGCGACGCGGCGGGTGCGGACGCCGACCCGCATGCCTGGCAGAGCGTTCCCAACGCGAAGGTCTACGTCGCCAACATCCGCGACGGGCTGGCGAAGGCCGATCCCGGCCACGCCGCCGACTACCTCCGCAACGCCGAGGCCTACCTCGCCAGGCTCGACGCGCTCGACGCCGAGATCCGCGCCGCGCTCGCCCGGATTCCCGCCGACCACCGCAAGGTCATCACCACGCACGACGCCTTCGGCTACTTCAGCGCCGCCTACGGCCTGACCTTCCTGGCGCCGCAAGGGGTCTCGACCGACAGCGAGGCGAGCCCGCAGGACGTCGCCCGGATCATCCGCCAGGTCCGGCAGGACAAGGTCCCGGCGGTGTTCATCGAGACCATCGCCGACCCGCGCCTGATGCAGCAGGTCGCCCGCGAAAGCGGCGCGCGGATCGGCGACAAGGTCTATTCCGACGCGCTCTCCGGGCCGGGCGGGCCCGCCTCGACCTATCTCGACATGATGCGGAGCAACCTGCGCGCGTTCAGCGCCGCGCTTTCGCCTTCGTAACCCTCAGAGCAGGCCGAGCTGCCCGCCGCCGTCGCCGGCGCTGCGGCGCTTAGGGCCGTTCCCGACCAGCACGCCGGCGCCCGACACCATCGCCTTGAACGCGGCGACGTCGGCATAGGCCTGGACCTGGGTCCGGAACCGCACGGGCGAGCACACGACGGGCCCGTTGCGGTCGTCGACCAGCGTCCAGAGCCACAGGCCGGTCGTATCCTCGGTGATATCGAACTGCATCGACGCCGCCCCCCGGCAGGTGCTGGATGCCATCCTGGATACGCGAGAAAAAAGCTCGACGGGTAAACGGCTTAGGCCGTTCAAGGCTTTGCCGGCAACGAACCGGCGAATCGGCCTGGTTGTCCCCGCTTTCCTCGGTTTTCACACAGAAGGCGGCCGGCGCCGGCGACGAACAGCTTCGTCCTGCGGCCCGTCTAGTCGTGCGCGCGCCGCGTCAGCCAGAACGCCCAGAGGCCGAGCATGAGGCCACAGATCGGGAAGGCGAACATCAAGAGAACGTGCGGATCGCTCATCGGAGGGTCCTGAGAATCCTGCGTCCCAGCCAATGTAGGGCCGCACTCGTCGTCGCGCAAAGGAGGAGGTTGGCGCCCAGGAGCGCGGCTCCGAAGTCGATGCCGGCGAGTCGCCCCGAGAAGACGGGCGCGAGGCCGCCGACGGCCAGAATCGCGATGGCGACGCCGTTCACGTAGGTCGCGGTCAGCTTGGCGCTCTCGTTGGCGACGAGCTTGGCCCGATCGCCCGCGTCTCGCGGAGCCTCGGATTCAGTGGCCATCAGGCGGCATAGCGGGCAACCCGGCAGGGAGAAACGGTCCGCCGACGCCGCGGCGCCGGTCATGTCGACCCATGACAGATCGTAAACCGATGGTTAAGACGCCCGCTCTAGCTTGATCGTGAGAGTGACCGGCGCCGATCTCCGCGCGCCGGCCTTCGGGGGACCGACGTGCGTTGGGGGGCTGATCGCTGGCGCTTGTATCGGCTGGTCGGGCGCGAGGTCGCGCGGACCGCGCGCGCCGCCTCGGCGCGTCTCTCCGCGCCGCCGGACATCCTCGCCCGCGTCCGCGTCACCGGCCTGGTCATCGCGCCGCACGACCTGCGCACCTCCGACGCCACCTTCGCCGACGACATCTATGCCGGGCTGTTCGTCTTCGCCGGGCGCTCGCTGGCGGTGAGCGGCGGCTCGCCGTTCGACTACACCCCGCCCTCGCCGGAATGGGCCGACGTGCTCTACGGCTTCGGCTGGCTCCGACACCTGCGCGCCGCCGACACCGCGCTCGCCCGCTCCAACGCCCGCGCCTTCGTGGCCGACTTCATCGCCGGGCGCGGCGACGCCGCCCTGGCGCGCCAGACGCCGGTGGCCGCGCGCCGGCTGATCTCGTTCCTCAGCCAGTCGCCGCTGGTGCTGGAAGGGGCCGACCACGCCTTCTACCAGGCCTTCCTGAAGGCGCTGGCCCGGGGCGCGCAGCAGCTCGAGCGCGACCTGCGCCGCGGGGTGCCGCCGCAATGGCGGCTGAACGCGGCAGTCGCCTTGTGCTTCGCGGGCCTGTGCTGCGAAGGCATCCAGCCGATCCTGCGGCGGGCCACCCGCGTGCTCTCGCGCGAGCTCGACCGCCAGATCATGGCCGACGGCGGCCACCGCTCGCGCGACCCGCGCTTCGCGATGGAACTGCTCCTCGACCTGCTGCCCCTGCGCCAGAGCTATCTCAGCCGCAGCGTCGAGCCGCCGGCGGCTTTGCTCGGCGCCATCGACCGGATGCTGCCGCTGCTGCGCCTGCTCCGGCACGCCGACGCCTCGCTCAGCCACTTCAACGGCATGGGCGCGACGGCCGCCGACCACCTCGCGACGCTGCTGATCTACGACGGCGCCCTGGCGCAGCCGATGATGCATGCGCCGAACTCCGGCTACGAGCGCCTGGAAGGCGGCCGCATCGTCATCGTGGCCGATGTCGGCGCGCCGCCGCCGCTGCCGTACTCGCTCAACGCCGGGGCCGGCTGCCTCTCCTTCGAGATGTCGAGCGGGCCGCAGCGGATCGTGATCAATTGCGGCCTGCCCGCGAGCGGCCCGGAGCTGCGCCGGCTCGCCCGCACCACCGCCGCCCACTCGACCGCCTGCGTCGCCGACGCGTCGTCCTGCCGCTTCCTCGGGTCGGGCGGGTGGTGGGGCGAGCGCGTCGCCGCGCGCTGGCTCGAGCGGCGGGTCGGCCCCGTGGTCCTGCGCGGCCCCGCGGCGGTGAAGGCCGAGCGCAGCGACGAGGGCCCCGCCACCGTGCTGGCCGCCCGGCACGACGGCTATGCCCGCGACCACGGCATCGTCCACGAGCGGCGCTGGCAGCTCGACGGCGCGGAGGGCCGCCTCGACGGGCAGGACGCGTTCCTGCGCCCGGCGACGAAGGCGGGCCGCGTGCGGACGCAGGACGTGGCGATCCGTTTCCACCTCCACCCGGCGATCGCCGTGCGGTCTTTGGAGGACGGGCTCGAATTGTCCTCGCCGCTGGGCGAGGTCTGGCGGTTCCACGCCACCGGCGCCGAGATCCGGCTGGAGGAGAGCGTCTACTTCGCCGGCCTCACCGGCGCGCGCCGCACCGACCAGATCGTGCTGCACCTACCGGTCCACGACGACGTGCGCGTCGACTGGACGTTCGAGCGCCTCGCCTCCGCCCCGGGACGCGCGCCGACCGCCGCGGCCTGAGCGGACTTCTGGCCCGACTGCGGCCATTCGTGCTACCGCGCCGCCAACGGCCCTCGAAACGACAAGACCCACGATGTCGCATGATCAGGTGCGGGTTGCCCGCGCGCTCCTTTCCGTCTCCGACAAGGCGGGGCTCGTCGACTTCGCCCGCGCCCTGAGCGCACGCGGCGTCGCCCTCGTCTCCACCGGCGGCACCCACAAGGCGCTGACCGAGGCCGGGCTGCCGGTCACGGAGGTCTCCGAGCTCACCGGCTTCCCCGAGATGATGGACGGGCGGGTGAAGACGCTGCACCCGGCGGTGCATGGCGGGCTGCTCGCCATCCGCGACAACCCCGAGCATCAGGCGGCGCTCGCCGCCCACGGCATCGCCGCGATCGACCTGCTCGTGGTCGACCTCTACCCGTTCGAGGCGACGATCGCGGCCGGCCGCTCTTACGACGACTGCGTCGAGAACATCGACATCGGCGGCCCGGCGATGATCCGCGCGGCGGCCAAGAACCACGCCGACGTCGCCGTCGTCACCGACGTCGCCGACTACGCCCCGGTGCTGGACGCCTTGGCGCAGGGGAACGGGACGCTCACCCGCCCGTTCTGCCGAGCGCTCGCCCAGAAGGCCTACGCCCGCACCGCCGCCTACGACGCGGCGATCGCCAACTGGATGTCGGGGCACGTCGAGGCCGCGGGCACCGCGCCCTTCCGGAGCTTCGGCGGAGCGCTCGCGCAGGGGCTGCGCTACGGCGAGAACCCGCACCAGGCGGCCGCCTTCTACCGGGCGCCGGGGATCGCGCGGGCGGGGATCGCCACCGCGCGCCAGGTGCAGGGCAAGGAACTATCCTACAACAACCTCAACGACACCGACGCGGCCTACGAATGCGTCGCCGAGTTCGATCCGGCGCGCGCGGCGGCGGTGGCGATCATCAAGCACGCCAACCCCTGCGGCGTGGCCGAGGGCGAAAACCTCGTCGAGGCCTATGCCCGCGCGCTCGCCTGCGACCCGACCTCGGCCTTCGGCGGCATCGTCGCCCTGAACCGGCCCCTCGACGCGCAGGCCGCCGCCGAGATCGTCAAGATCTTCACCGAAGTCATCATCGCGCCTGAGGCCTCGGAGGAGGCGATCGCGATCGTGGCCGCCAAGAAGAACCTGCGCCTGCTGCTGGCCGGTGGCCTGCCGGACCCGCGGGCCGCGGGCGACACCGTGCGCACGCTCGCCGGCGGCCTGCTGGTGCAGGGCCGCGACGCCCTGGTGATCGACGACATGGCGCTGACCGTGGTGACGAAGCGCGCCCCGAGCGAGGCGGAGCTTTCCGACCTGCGCTTCGCCTACCGCGTCGCCAAGCACGTGAAGTCGAACGCCATCGTCTACGCCAAGGACGGCGCCACCGTCGGCATCGGCGCCGGGCAGATGTCGCGGGTGGATTCCTCGCGGATCGCCGCCTGGAAGGCCGCGGAGGGCGCCCAGCGCCTCGGCCGGGCGGAGAGCCTTGCGGTCGGGGCGGTGGTCGCCTCCGATGCGTTCTTCCCCTTCGCCGACGGCCTGATGGCGGCGGCCGAGGCCGGCGCCACGGCGGTGATCCAGCCCGGCGGCTCGATGCGCGACGACGACGTGATCCGCGCCGCCGACGAAGCCGGTCTGGCGATGGTGTTCACGGGGGTGCGCCACTTCCGGCACTAAGAAATTTTTAGTTTAGGAACATAGATCATTACAGATACGCCATACATCTACCGGCGTCAATTTTTAAATAATGGATTTATGAACTATGGCCTACAATTTACTGTACGCTATATTAGCATTAGGTGCTGGAGTCTTGTGTCTATATTCCGCAGAGTACAC
>NZ_VRUW01000122.1:0-10599 GCF_008039475.1 Methylobacterium sp. WL12
TGCAGCCATTGATCCAGATCGTCACGCCATCCGCCAGCATCCGACATCGCGATCACCCATGACCATCGCCATGGCACACGAATCCGCGAAAACCAGCCCCGTTCCCTAAATCTGCCAAAGTAGTGCTAGCTCCATCGCCTCCGCAGCAGTCCTCAGAAGTTGCAGAATGATCACGGTCTCGGCGCTCGGACCCGCTGCCGTGTCTCTCCGCTCGCAAGCCATGCTCATGGTCGCTATCGTCGCTCAAAATCGCGTTGAGGTTGCCAACGGGGGGACTGAATGGCGACGCCGTTCTTCGAGCGACCGATCCTCAACTCACCCTATAGCGTCCCCACGCAGCACCATGCGTTGGACAGTGAGGGGCAGCCGCTGGATCAAGAGCCGGCACAGGGCCGTCGACGCTCGTCCCTGATTACGCCCGTCCCGAAGTCCAAGAAGCAGCGAGGCAAGGGCCGGCAGACCGCTCTTGGTCTCGGCGACGGAACCGACCTTTCTGCAGCTGAGCAGGCCTACAACCCGACGCCAATCATCAACGAAATCCGCGGGCACGTGGCGTCCTGGCGCGCGCTGAGCAGCCCAGCCGACTGGGGCGTCACGTCCACGACCCAGCGACTCCTTCAGCACTAGCGCCGCGAAGACGGGTGGCACGGCCCGCGGCCGTTCTTCTGCCAGGTCGAGGCGGTCGAAACTGCAATCTGGCTCACGGAGGTCGCCGGACGGCAGCATCAGGAATGAGACGCGCGATGGACGACGCACGGATGAACAGGCACTCGTCCCGGTGGAAGGCGGAACCGCGACGCCTCAACCAGATCTTCGGAAACGGGACGGGCCTTCGCGCCCTGCTGCGGTGGACCGGCGGACTCACCATCGCGCTAGCGTTGCTGATTGCCGTATTCTTCGACACGCCGATGGGCGACAAGCCGACCGGGTTGACGACCTTTTTCTACGAACAGGATCTCATCGGGCTCTGGCTGCTGGGCATCGTCCTGCTCGTGGCAGGCGTTCTACCCGAATTCACGCCCTTGGGACGCTGGTCGATCCTCACTGCGCGTCCGCAACGGACCGGGCTAGTAATGGCGGCCCTTGTGACTGCCGTCGTCTTCCTGAGCAACAGAACCCTGTATCGCGGTTTTGCGCTCTCGTATGACGAGGTGATGGCCGAGTTCGATGCGCAGATCTTCAGGTCCGGCGCATTGATCCAGCCTATCTCACCGGAGTGGCAAGCTTACCGAAAGGCGTTGGCGCCACACTTTCTGCTGCCCATCCCCGGAGATGTCGCCTGGGTTTCGGCTTACCTACCGGTGAACGCGCTGATGCGGGCGCTATTCAGTTTCATCGGCTCGTCGGCGCTGACAGGAGCGCTGCTTCTCGGCGTGGCCGTGCTGGCGATTATGAGCGTTTCGCGGCGGCTTTGGCCGGAACGACCCGATGCGGCCGTCGTGGCCGCCGTCCTGCTCGCGCTGTCACCTCAGGCGGTTTTCGCGGCGATGACGCCCTATGCGATGACGGGGCATCTCGCTTTGAACCTGGTCTGGCTCTCCCTGTTTCTGCGGGGCGGCCGGGCCGGGCATGCCGGGGCGATCCTCACCGGCTTCCTTGCCTGCGGCCTGCATCAGCTGATCTTCCATCCGCTTTTCGTTGCGCCGTTTCTGCTCGGCCTGATCGTCGCCCGCTCATGGCGACTGGCGGCCCTCTATGTGCTGGCCTATGGGGTCATCTGTCTGTTCTGGACCCTCTATTGGCCCGCCTTGCTCGCTGTCACTGGGCTGGGCGCCGGGGCCGGGGGGGGACAGGCCGCCGCCGTCGGCGTCGCGTATCAGATGTCGCGTCTCACGGCTCTCCTCGCCGCGTTCGATTGGAACGGGGTGGACCTGATGGCCAAGAACCTCCTGCGCTTCGTCACGTGGCAGAGTCCCGTGCTCTGGCCATTGTTCTTTCTCGCGTGGCCGTCCCTCCTTAGGGGAGACAGCGTCGCGCGCCCGCTGGCGGCGGGCCTCGGCCTCACAATCCTGGCGATGTTCATCCTACTCCCCTACCAGGGGCATGGCTGGGGCTACCGCTATCTCCACGGCTTCCTCGGAAGCGTATGCCTGCTCGGCGCGCAGGGCTGGATCAACCTGACGAGGGGCCTCGACGGGGCCCGCGTTGCATCTGCGCAGGCCTGCCTCTGCCTTGCCTGCGCGGCGGGCCTGATCGTCCTTCCCCTGCGGGCGGCGCAGGTCGACGGCATGGTCGCGCCCTACGCAAAGGCCTCCGAGATTGTGGCTTCGATGGACAAGGACATCGTCCTGATCGACGACACGGCCCTCGTCTTCGGCAGCGATCTCGTTCGCAACACGCCGACTTTGAGCAACAGACCACTCCGAGTGCTGCGCACGAAGATTCAGTCCGCCCAGGATCTGAAGGCGCTCTGTGCCCGGGGTTCCGTCGGAGTCTTCGGGGCTGCGGAGGCCGCGCGTTCGGGCCTCGGCATCGTCAAGGAGGGCGCGCCTCCGGGGCCGACCCCGAACCCCTGCGCGCCCACGCCGTAACGCCGCTGGAAGAGTCAGGCGGCTGTGCGCGGGCGGGAGACCGTCAGGTAGACGCAGGCGTTGTCACGCCGGATAACCTCCGGCGTCACGGCGTCCTCGATCAAAGCCCGAAGGTTCATCACGATCGAGCAGAGACCCGCGACCGCCGCGCCGACCAGCGGGAGCTTGCGGAGGACATACGCGAAACCAGTGGATCTCAGAATGGTGGTCCATGCGAGCGGACCGATGATTGGAACGCATTCGAGCACGTCGAAGCCCCGGCTCGACAGGTCGTGGATGAGCCCCTGACGGGTCCATCGGCGGTGATCCTCAGGATGGGGATGGTAGAGCCACGTCCCGTGCGTCGAGAGGATCATCCGGCCGTCCGGCCGGAGGACCCGCCTGGCCTCCCCAAGATAGGTATCGAGGTCCCGGACATGCTCTAGAACCTGGAACGACAGAACGAGGTCGCAGGAGGCGTCGCCGAGCGGCAGAGTTCCATCGGCATCGATCGCAACGTCGCCCTCGCGACCGAAATCGGCGCCGGTGTAGCGGATCCCGACGTCGGTGAAGGTCTGGCTGTAGGGGCGCGAGCCACACCCGAAATCGACCGCCTCGGCCCCGGGCCGCCGGAGGCGTCCGGCCAGGGCGGCGATGGCGGAGTTCATGCCCCGGAGCAACAACCAGTCGGTGCACCAGACGCCGGGCGCTAACCGGCGTCGGGCGTTCCGCAACGTCGCCCTGTCCTCGTGCACCGTATCCCCCACCACCATCTCGGCCCCTTCCATGAACTGATGTATCCGCCGCAGCGCGACGATCAGGTGGGCCGGGGCATCCAGCGGATCGTGACTTCGAGCCTGTTCGGGAAGAGCTGGCTGAATAGGCCCGAGCGGTAGCGGCCTGTATTCTCGGCCACGATCGTCAGTCCCAGCGCTGCCGCCAGATCCTGCCAGTCGGAGCGCGTGAGGTAGCTGGCGCGCAGCATCCCGGCGAAGGGCACGTTCCCCATGATATCGAGCAGGGCTAGTCTGAACCGATCGAGCATGCCGCGAGCGAGATGATCTTTGATGTAGACCGGGTTGCGGCTGACGCGGCGGCATTCGCGCAGCAGCGGGATCCGGTCCGCCCGTGCGACATGGTGGAGGACGTTGTTCAGCACGACCGCGTCGAAGGAGGCATCGGCGA
Organism: Methylobacterium sp. WL12; assembly: GCF_008039475.1. Lineage (NCBI taxonomy): Bacteria > Pseudomonadati > Pseudomonadota > Alphaproteobacteria > Hyphomicrobiales > Methylobacteriaceae > Methylobacterium > Methylobacterium sp. WL12. The sequence goes on from NZ_VRUW01000122.1 coordinate 3,696, forward strand.
AAGGGAGGGTTCGCCCATCGAAGGTCGCCACCGCGATGCCGAGCCCTGGAGCGAACCGGTCCTCGACATCCACCGACACAACGCGGTCCAGCTTGAAGACCAACCGCATCGCCTCGGCGAGGATTCCCGTGCCGCCGCCGATGTCGAGCAGGCTGCGATGCCGGGGGTCCCACACCTCGGCGAGACTGGCGAGCAGCTGCGTCTGATAGACGGGCGGCACGACGCGGTAGAGGTTCGCGTGGGGCCGCAGGATCCCGGCGACCTCCGCGACGGTCGGACGATAGGCTGGCGAAGGCGATGGATCGCGCATGTCAGCGTTCATGAGACAGGCCTACGACAGGGGCCCCCTTCGAGGCGCAAAGCCGGTCAAGGATCGCGCGATAGGCGGCGGCGGCCTGTGGCCAGGCGTATCGCGCATGGCAGGCCGCCGCGCAAGCCTCGCGCCAGGCCGCATCCGGGGGTCGGACGAGGACCCGATCGATCGCGGCCGCGAAGGCCGCAGCGGTCGCGTCGGCGTTTGCCGGATCGACCGGGACACCGATGACCCAGCGCTCGAGCTCCGCATCAGCCGTCGCCGTATCGGCGGCGCAGAGCGAGGGTAGGCCGCAGGCGAGGGCTTCCTGAAGCACGAGGGGCAGGCCCTCGCCACAGCTCGGAAGCACGAAGAGGTCGCAGGACTGATAGAGGGCCACCAGCGAACGTCCCTGCCGGTCGTGATATACATGGACATTCGGCAGCGCCCATCGTTCCGGATCCAGGGGGCCCCAGCCTGCGAAGGCGAAGTGCAGCTTCGGATGCGCGCGGGCGAGGATTTCGAAGACGGGAATGCCCTTCTTCTCGACGAAGCGTCCCACGAACAGCAGGACCGGTCCGGTCTCCGGCAGGCCGAGTTCGCGGCGCTGCCGCCGCGTCTCTGCTGCCCCGCCCCCTGGTCGAAACATCGCCGTGTCGACGCCGTTCGGGATGAGCGTCGGGGCGTGGCGGAACCGCAGGCACGCGAAATACTTCCGTGTCGTGCGGCTGATGAAGACCACCTGCTCGGCCGACCGCAGCATCTTCCGGGCGACGAGCTGGTTCGCCACCTGCATGAGCAGGTTGAGACCGCAGTTCCGGTAGGGCACCGACCCGATGTGCTGCACGAGCACGACCGGCCGCCGGCGGAGCCACGCGGCTAGACGAAGGGCGACGTTCGTGGGGTAGAGGCTGTCATGCAGCATCACCACCTCGGATCGGCCAACCTCCCGCCAGATCCGAGCGAGGGCGCAGGGCAGCGGGAGGGGGAAAGGCAGGCCGAGGCGCCGTTCGACGACGTTCGTCGCCCGCAGGGGCCGCGCCGTTCCGCACCCGTCCCCCGCCGCAGGGCCCGGCGTTGCATCGGCCGCGAGCCACGTGACCTGAATGCCCTCCCGCACGAAACATCGGGCGAGCTGCCCCGCGACGATCTCAATGCCGCCGCGGTGCGACTCGAAGAAATGGGTTCCGATAAGAAGGCGCATCCAGAACCCTCACGCGGCCGGGCGCTGCTGCTGAAACGTCAAGGCCGTGTGGGGGCCCTCGGGAAAGGCGTCGGCGGGGAGTTCGCCCGGCGTCCGCCGAGCCGGCCTTCCGTGTGTGGCAAGGAAGGCCGCCTCGTGGCCGCCGATCACCGAGAGCAGGAAGCCGCTGAGACAGGTCTGGGCTCCGAGCACCATCAACGAGGTGCCGAAGACCGCCGGCAGGACCGAGTCAAGCGGCCCGAAATGGTTTAAGGACCAGTATCCGAGCACCGCGAAGAGGACCACGAGGCCCGCGAGGAAGGAGATCGCGCCGAGCGCCAGCATCGACTCTAGGGAAATCCAACGGGCAAGGGCGGCGGTATGGCGGCCAGGCAACCGGTAGCCCTCACGTCTGCCGAAAAGATAAGCCACCGCCGCCAGGAGCCCGGCATTGTGACCGAGCCCGAGCATGGCACCGGCTAGGATGAGCCAGTTGCTCCCTACCGGTCCGGCCGCCGTGTCGCCCAAGAGGGTGGTGACCACCGCGATGCCGAAAATCGCGAGCGCCCCGGTCATGAGGATGCCCGCCGGCAAGAGAAAGAGCCAGGTCGGGCTGAGCATCAGGAGAAAGCGCAGATGGCGCCAGCCGTCCCGCCAGGGGCGGAGGTGGGGCGAGCGCCCGCGCCGGTCAGGTGACAGGGTCGCCGGGATTTCGGCGATCCTCAGCTTCTTCAAAGCCGCCTTGACCACCATCTCGCTGGCGAATTCCATGCCGTTGCCATGGAGATTCAGCTGCTTAAGGCACCCCTTGGTCAGGGCGCGCAGGCCGCAATGGGCATCGCTGACGCGGGTTTGGAAAAGGACGTTGAGGAGACCGGTGAGGATCGGGTTGCCGATATAGCGGTTCTTCCACGGCATCGCGCCGCGCGCGATGCCCCCGCGGAAGCGGGACCCCATGCAGAGATCGGCACCGTCCCGGAGTGCTCCCACCATCGCGACGGCATCCCGAAAATCGTAGGATCCGTCGGCGTCCCCCATCACGAGATAGCGGCCGCGCGCGGCGCGGAAGCCGCCCATGAGGGCTGCGCCATAGCCGCGCTCGGCGACATTGACCACGCGTGCGCCGAGTTCGGCGGCAATCTCGCGGGAGCCATCGGTGCTGCCGTTATCGGCGACCAGAATCTCACCGGAGAGCCCGGCGCGGCGATGGAGTTCCACGAGAGCCGCCTGAGCGCTGGCGATCGCGGTGGGCAATGCTTCGGCCTCGTTGAGGCACGGGAGAACGATGGACACGTCGACGGGGAGGGGGTCGATCACAGCCAGACATGGCCCTTTTGGCAGACGCGTGTGGTCGTGGCTCGTCACGGCACGGGTCCCCATCGAAAATCTTTGTCCAGAAGACTGCCGATGTCCTTAAGAAAGGGTTTCCGAGCGGACCGGGGAGCCTGTCGAGTCTGAATAGAGTGCGAACCGTGCCTCGGGTCGCCCGTGGCCCAAAGGGTTTACAGCCGTGCGGGATATGGACGGGCGTGAGAAGGCGCACAAAGGCACGGTCTCGGTCTTCGACGAGTCACGGGCCCAAAGTGCTGAAGCTCGATGACGAGGCTGCCGAAGGCGAAACGATCCTCGCCTTCCTCGAAGCGGGCTGCGCGGACGGCGTTGTCTCGGTCGAGATCGGCTTGTCCGTGCGCGGCGGAGCACAGCTCGATCGCGCCCGCGCCCGCGCTGTCGCTCTGGCCGCCGGTTTCGTGCCTGTCGAGCCGGGAGACGCACCGCAGGCAGCTGGCGAGAGCGTGATCGTCGGCACGATGCATCTCGCAAAAGGCTTGGAGTTCAAGGTCGTCGTCGTGCTCGCCTGTGACGACGGCGTGCTTCCCCTACAGGAGCGCATAGACACGGTCAGTGACGAGGCGGAATTAGAGGAGGTCTACGAGACCGAGCGTCACCTCCTCTACGTCGCAGCCACGCGAGCACGTGATCGGCTGCTGATCACTGGCGTGCGCCCCGGGTCCGAGTTCCTCGACGACCTCGGATAATTCGAGCGCCGTCTCGGCGCGGCGCAGACGCGGCGCACATCAAGCGCCGCACTCGCGCCGCATCTGCTGCCCCATCGCCGACTCATAGCGACGACTGCGCCGTCACCCTGGCGCACCCGCCACGATTCGAACGGGTGATCTACGCCGCAGGAGCACTCGCCATTATCTCTTTGAGCACCGCCATCGATCTATACACGACCGCCCGCGACACTGCCCCGTTGCGCGCGGCGACCGCATCGGCTAGGAAATCCGCACGGTCAGCACCCGTAGCTCAGCTGGATAGAGCGTTGCCCTCCGAAGGCAAAGGTCACACGTTCGAATCGTGTCGGGTGCGCCAACTTAAGCCCTTCTAGAGCTTAGGTTTTTGGCGATTTGGTCCAGATTAGAAATACGTGAGTGAGCCTGTTTGTCACGCTGCTGTCACAAGCAACGAGACTGACAAATGGCAACGTTTCGGAAGCGCGGATCATCCTGGCAAGCCCAGGTAAGGCGCGACGGCTACCCTGCTATCTCGAAATCCTTCAGCACCAAGGCTGACGCACTCTCATGGTCAAGGGAGAAGGAGCGAGCGGTTGAGCGGTCTGAACTCCCGATAGACCATAAGCAAGCTGGCGGCGTCACGGTTGGCGATCTCCTGATTCGCTATGTGGAGACTGTCACACCGGCTAAGCGGGGAGCACGATTCGAGAGGTCACGGATCAAGACCCTCCTAGCTCACCCGTTAGCCCAGGCTTCCCTGGCCAAGCTCTCCCCTGCCATGGTGGCTCGCTACCGTGATGATCGGTTGGACTCCGTTAGTGGGGACTCAGTGAGGCGTGAACTCACCATCCTGCGTCACTGTCTGACCCTGGCTAAGCGAGAATGGGACGCTCCGCTTTCGGTCAATCCTGTCCTGAGCGTCACCCTTCCTGCGCCTTCCAGAGCACGGGACCAACGGCTTGAGGCTGATGCAGGTCGGCGGCTTCGCGCAGCTATTGGCCCCGCCCACGCTTGGTACCTCCTGCCTCTCCTTGAACTCGCCATCGAGACCGGAATGAGAAGAGGTGAGCTGCTTGCTCTCTTGTGGAGCAATGTCAGCCTGGGGAATCGCACAGCCCACCTACCAATCACAAAAAACGGTCACCCTCGGACAATTGCGCTAACTCCGAAGGCAATCGAGGTGTTGAAGGCTCTTCCTCAGACTGAGGCACGCGTCATACCGGTCAGTGGCAATGCGGTTCGTCTCGCTTGGGAGCGTCTAAGGGAGAGAGCCAGCCTACCGAACCTCCGCTTTCACGATCTCAGGCACGAAGCTGTCAGCAGGTTCTTCGAGGCTGGTTTGACTGTGCCAGAGGTTGCGCTGATGAGTGGTCACCGCGATACAAGAATGCTGATGCGGTACACTCACCTGCGACCTGAAGCGATTGCTGAGAAACTGGCTAGGGCCTCGGAAGGCTGCTTTACCGCATAATCCTGACATCATTAAAATCATGACGCGTGAATGGCTGCCGTGGATAACCATGCGCAAGCCCCGCATTGAGCCCGTGACACGGCAGAAGGCCTATGCTCAAGCTAAACCTGCCGTACAGGGTTCACCTTTGAGAAGCCCACGGAATCAAAGGTTTACGAGGGTAGCCAAGTTAGGCGGCACTCCTCGGAATGGGGATAGGGCTCTGCGTTGATGCTGTACCGGCTGTTTAAGCGGTTCTATACCATTACCGCTTGTGTGACGGTTTTAGCTGGCTGTGACGCTGTGGCTGACAAGTTCAATGCCGGGACAACTTTGGCTTTTCAGAAGTGTATGGACCGCGGAAAAGATCAGCCCATTGAGCGCCAGACTGTGAAGACATTCTGTATAGCTCAGCATCAGAACCCTAGTAGTATTGAAATATGGGCATCAGGAAAATACGAGAAAGAACATAATGGTGAGTACCGTTATATAGGATGGCTTTGGAACAAATCGAATGATCACATTCTGACAAGCGTGACGGTTATACTATCTAAGAAGGCTCCTAGCGAAGGTGGGGCTATCCCATATACAACAATAGAAAACATATGGATCGAGCCCGGTAAGTCGCAAGCTTACATTATTGATGCAGATAGAATAAAATTTCAACCAAATGAAAGTAGCCTTGAAGAAAATGTAGGGCGGCAGGTGCCCGACCAGAAAGGCATCAAGATCTAGCTGTAAGGAAAGCTAGCTCGCTCGCCTGAGCCAACCCCATAACCCCCGTGGAGCCGTGGCTAACCCCTGCCACCTGTCGCGCTCTTCCTTCAGCTCAGTAGCCCGACGCTGTTCGACCTCTAGATGGGCTTTGAGGGACCGAGTTCAGGAGCCCGTATCCGTTCGGCCTCAAGGGCAACCTTCAGCTCTGAGAGTTCCCCCTCTATACGTTTAACGTGGCGTGTCAGGACGGCTGTGACGACTTGGAAGGACGTGTCATCGGACGGGGAAGAGACGTGTCAGAACCCGTAGCAGTGGACTGCTCATGGGATGTATCAAAGGGGTAAATTCGGACGTGTCGATAGCGTCCTCAGGCACCTCGATGCGGGCCTTGCCGTCAATACCCTTCCTGCGAACCCATTGCTTACGGATCACATGCTGCCGGGCACTCACACAAGTGATCCCGAAGGTGCTGGTTATCTCGCCATACGAGAGGAGGCGGACGTCAGCGATTACGTGTCATGCCCGGTCAGATTCATGTAAATGGACGGGTGTTTGGACGTACTATAGGATGTGCGTGCTAAGCCGGTCTTAAGCACGGCTGGACCAGCAAGAGGAATCTAAGGGTGACCAGGGAGCAGCGATCAAAACGATGACGCCTCTCGCCTACGCAGGGCAAATTGTTGTCCCAACAGCAATCGATGCGATGAAAAACCCCGCGGATAAAAGGCTGGCCTATCTGACATGCATCGCCGTTTATCACTTGCTTGACTACCTGGCGTTGGCATCCATTACCGAGACAAAATCCAACCGGGAGCGCAAGGAGAAGTGCGAAGAGGCGGCTAAGGACATCAGGACGAGGATGGAAGCCCGGTGCCCATCTGAGTTCAAGGCAGTTGGAGATATTTGCAACGGCTTGAAACACCCAGCACGAGCCATTCGTCCGGAAGATGCGGTGATAGAGATACCTAGATTTAAGTCCGGGATTATGGGGTCTGTGTTCTATGTAGGTCCCGGGATGGGGCCGAGCCTCGCCGTTCAAGTTGATGGTAAGCTTATCTTTCTAGATCAATGTATTATGACCGTACTTGAGACGTTCCGAGATCTTTACCCAGATAAGCTAATGGCGTCCGCTGCTTTAGACGAATGGCGTCGCGGCAATTCATTCTAAGTGGATAGAAACTCGTTTGTGATCTTGCTACAAAAATCTCTTAGCTCAACTTCCTCCCCCGATTGAGCCTTTATCCCCC
>NZ_VRUW01000123.1:0-10558 GCF_008039475.1 Methylobacterium sp. WL12
AGCAGGGACACGCGGCCGCGCACCAGACCTGCCTCGCCCATCTCGCCCGCGATGTCGCCTACGCCGTCGACACCAGCGACGATCCTGTCCCCTGGCGCCTGCAGCTCTGGCTCCAATCCGTGTTCGCTCTGGCAGAGCGCGCCACCGATCTGGCCACCTCGACGCTGGCCGCCAAACGCCGGAGCCTGGATCGCCAACTCGGCGCCATCCTCGCCACGCCGAGCCGCTGCGACCTGACCCGCGACCTGCAGGCCAAGCTCGGTCGGGCTCGCCATCAGCTCTTGGTCTTCCTCGACCATCCCGGTGCCGTCGAACCGACCAACAACGGCTCGGAACGGCTGCTGCGTCCGGCCGTGGTCCAAAGGAAGATGACCAACGGCTATCGCGCGATGTGGGCCGCTGCGGGCGAGGCCGACATCCGCACCGTGGTCGATACCGCCCGCCTCACAGGCAGCACCTCCTTCGGCACCATCCTCAAAACCGTTGGCGCCTGAACCCAGCGGTCACAGGGGTGGGTAATTACCCACCCAACTTGGTCGTAGAGCGGACCGGCAGATCCCGACCCAAATCTGCCGTAGAAGTCGCTGCGCCACGATCCAAGAAGCGGTCGTTCGTCGGTTAACGGATCCAGAAGTCGCCCTCTGCAACGAGCAGTTTCTTGCCGCTGTCCACTAAGCTCCCAAATCGCGACGTCCGCCTTTCCTAGCGGTCAAGGTTTGCAGGTCCCGCCCTACGACCCTTGGGATGGGTGGATGGCCACAGCCCGATGCTCAAGCCGAGACCGGCGCGCGCAGAAGGGTGTAAGTCTCCCGGTAACTGCGCGGCCCGATGACGGGAAGCAGTAGATTCCTGGCCCAACTCGGTATCCGTGCGGTCCGCGATAGGCGATCGGTCATCGCTTGGACATGGGCCACGCGGGGCCGGCGTAGCGCCTCGTACTCGGCACCGACCATGCCCCATTCGGTCCGCTCGGCAAGCAGCGCGGCCAGCACCAGCGCATCTTCCAGGGCGAGCGCCGCGCCCTGGGCCCAAACCGGTGCCATCGCGTGCGCGGCGTCTCCCACGAGCGCCACCCGGTTCCGGGTCCAGCTCGGAATGCGGACCTCTTTGAGCGGGGAATGATAAAGCGCTTCGGGCTGGGCCAGAACCGCATCAAGGGTGTCGCGGACGAGCGGTGGGAACGATGCAAAGGCAGTCCGGAAGGCCGCCAAGTCCTGCCCCCGTCCGGCGGTCTCGCCGACTGAGACCCAGCCGTAGACCTCGCCATGGTCGACGGGGATGAGCAGGAACAATCCGTTTGATCCAGCCCAAAGCGTCCACGCGTCAAGGCCTGGGTTCGGCGCCATGAAGCGCCAGCTCGCTGGGGCCAGCATCGCCGCTCCAAGCGCGGAAGCGCCGAACGTGTCGCTTCGAACCCGCGAGTGGACACCGTCGGCGCCGACGAGGAATCCGCCGGTTTCGGCCGTCCCATCCTGAAGCTCGACCGCGACGCCCCTCGGCATCTGCCGGACGGCGCTGATCTCAGATCCCGGCCGGAGATCGGTCGGGGGAAGGTCGAGCGTCAGGAGGCGCAGCAGGTCGGCGCGACGCACACAACGCGGGCACGCTTCTTCCCCCCAGAACGCCGCCTCGTCGATTCCGAAGAGGAGGCGCCCGCTCTCGGTGCGGTACTCGCGCCGACGGACGGGTGAGCCGATGTTGCGCAGGGCTTCGCTCAAGCCGAGCTGGCGGAGAGCTTGGACTGCGTTCCCCGGTAGGTTGATGGCGAGGCCCGCATCGGCCGGCGTCGGGCGCCGCTCCAGGGTGAGCGAGGGAATGCCGCGTCGCTGCAGCGCTCGCCGCATGGCAAGTCCGGCGATACCGCCCCCGGCGATGAGCACCCGGCCTGCTGCGCTGTCGTCCATGCTGTCTCGCCTCGTTGCCTGGCCCGTCGTCATCGTGACCGCGGCGTCGTCAAGCGCAGGGCCATGCTGGAGAAGACACCATCCCGGCGGATCAGCCCGTGCATCAGCGCGGCACCGAGATGGGCGAGGATGAGACCGAACAAGGCGTAGGCCAGCACCGTGTGAAGTGGACGCAGCCAAGCGTAGATCGTGGGATCGCGCGGCAAGATCGGCGGGAGCACCACCGCGCCGCCGAGCCCGATGGGATACCCGGCCGCCGACAGCATTGCCCAGCCGATCAGCGGTAGCCCAAGCATCAATCCGTAGAGCAGGATGTGCGAGGCGTGCGCCGCCTGTCGCTGCCAGCCTGGAAGGTCCGCCGGCAGTTCGGGCGGCGGTTGACGCCAGCGGTTGACGAGACGGAGTGCCGCGAGGATCAGGATGCCGATCCCGAGGGGACGGTGCAGCGCCACGAGGGCGTCGTAGTGCGCCAGTGAGGTCACCATCGCAACTCCGATGAACAGCATGGCCAGGATCATGCCGGCCATTGTCCAGTGCAGCAGCCGGGCCGGTCGGTTAAAGTGCGCGGTGTTGCTCACAATCCGGCTCCTGCAACTGGGGCATCGTGGACGGCACTCGGCGCCTTCGGCTCGCCGGCGCGTCGCGTGAAGGATTGCGCGTAGGCTGCCGAGCGCGCGCTGAGCAGCGGATCGTCCGATCCCGCGATGCCGACGGGCAGGACCAGGGGATCGAAGTTCACGTCGCGGCAATTGCCGCTGGCCTCCGCCTCCGTCGCGGTCACGATCACCGTCCCGAGGTCGAGGCTCGTCCGCTCGGCCGGCCAGGGACGCGTCGCGTCCGCCGTGGGATCGCCTGCTTCGCCGAGGGAGGCGACGAGGTGCCACCGCACGGGCGCCCGACGGACCGCGGACTCGAACTCGTCGAAGAGGTAATTCTTGTCCGCGCGTGCGGTCTGGGCCGCACTCTCAGCTGTGGCGGCCTGCTCCGGCACGAACGCCCAGCGAACCGGCGTTTGCGTGCCGTCTCCGGCCACGAACTGGAAGGCGTTCAAGCCCCGGAAGGTGTCGTCGGCGAACCCGGAGGTGATCGTGCGCGCCTTGATCAGGGCTGCTGCCGTCGCGCTCTCGGGGTTCGCGGCGAAGAAGGCTTTGAGTGCCTCGGGATCGGGCTTGCCCGTGGCCGGATCGGGCTTGGCGGCGAGAAGCTGGGCATAGAACGCCTCCGAGGTCCGCACCGGGAAGACCGGGATGTCGTTGTTGCCGGTGCGCCATTCCTCGCCGTCGGGAAGTTGGAAACGGAGTGCGAGGCTGCGGACCGTGGTCGATGCATCTGCTGCGTAGGGCTGGCCGCCCGCGAGCGCGATGCGCCCGGTGACCGGGGTGATCTGACCCGCCGCGAACAGCGACGCCTTCGATAGTCGCGCGCCCCGGCCGGTACTCTCGAAGCGGCCGGCTAGGCAGAGCCCCTTGGCGTGGTTACGCCGGAATCCCGGATGCGGGCCGTTGACCCGCTCGAAGCGGTCGACGATCCGAGCCTGGGTCAGGGCGCCCGGCGAGAACCAGCCGCCGACATAGGCGAAGGCCCCCGCAGCACCGACGACAAGCCCTCCGATGGCACCGAGCCGCAGGAGGACGGCGCGCGGGTTCAGAGCCGGACTAGCGCCGGTCAGGTCGTTGAGGAGGGACATAGCTGGCCTTCAGATCTTCTTCGCGGTGGCGCGGCGGATGTCATTGGCGAGTGGGTGAAGGACCACCGGGTCGGCCGCTCCTACAAGGCTGTAGCCGAGCCCGTCCTGGGCCCAGGCGTAGCCGTTCGACGTCGCGGAGATGTGCGTCTGCATCGGCGCGTCGCCGGGCACGGACATCGGCCGCATCAGCATCACGAAGCGCGCGCCGTGCCCGTCATCGTACATCAGCAGCCCGGCGGGCCCCTGCTGCGTCGCGACGAGGCGCCCGCCCATAAGGTGATAACCGGAGCTGCTAAGGTCCGGCACGCCCACCGGCCGCTTGAGCCGGGCCGAGAACCAGCCCGCGAGTTCGTCCCGGTCGGCGGCAGCGAGCTCGACGGGCCGGGTGTGGTCCGGAGCATAGACCGCGTAGTTCATGCTCGCCGCCTGGGCCAACGCTTCGATCCCAGTCGGCGCCGACGAGACCACATCGCGCAGGCCCCAGCCTCCGGCGCCGCCGAGGAGAAGAAGCAGACCGGCTGCCATCGCCTGCCAGACGGGACGTTGCGGGCGACGGCGTGCCTCGACGATCCGCGACAGGTTCAGCTGGGCAGGGACCGGCTCCGCGGCGATGGGCGCGAAGGCGGCCCGCATCTCCTCGCCGAGGGCGACGAGGCGGTCGACGCGCGCCCGCGCCTCGGGATGGTCGTTGAGATAGGTTTCGACCTCGCGCCTGCGGGCGGCATCCAGCCGCTCGTCCAAGAGGCGCTGGAGATCGTCGTCGCTGATGGGACGCATGGTCATTTCACCCTCCGCAGGAGCGGCCGCTTGGCCGGAACGGCCGCCTCCGCGCCGTCCATCAGCTGGAGCATCCGGTCTCGGGCCCGTGACAGCCGGGACATCACGGTGCCGGTCGGGATGGCGAGGATTTCCGCCGTTTCGGCGTAGGACAGGCCCTCCACCGTCACGAGGAGGAGGACGCTGCGCTGCTCCTCCGGCAGGGCATCGAGCGCGCTCATCAAGTCGCGGTGGCGAAGGCCGCTCTCCTGTGTGGGTGCCACAGCGAGGTTGGCTTCCGCCGTATCCTCGATCGGCATGTGCGCACCTCGCCGCGCGCGCTGGCGCATCTGCGTCACGGCGAGGTTGTGGAGGATGGCGAAGAGCCAGGTTCGCGTGTCGCCATCGACTTGGCGCTGGTGCCACCGACCGACGGCCCGTTCCAGGCAATCCTGGACGAGATCGTCGGCATCGGTGGGATTGCGCAGGAGAGCACGGGCGTAGCGGCGGAGGACCGGGATCAGCGGCTCGATGAGGCGCATCATGTCCGTCATGTCCGATCTCCTGGCATGGGCGGGACCCCTCCGTGCGCAAGCCAAACGATGTGAGTCTGCTCTGGGCTTGGCTTCGGAGGCATGGACGCTGCCAATCCGGGATTATTCCACGCACGCGGCGATCTTTTTCAGGCTCGCATCACGTACGCATGCTCGGTGATGTGGCTAGGAATACGAGCATCAAAATTCTTCGACGCGACCTGGAATAAGCAGCCGAAGACGTCGTCTGTCCGGCATCCCTGCTTAGCGTTGGTCGATCAGGCAGGAAATACTGGAGATTGAACATGACGATGCTCAAGACTGTTTCGGCCCTCGTTTTCGCGTCTGCCTGCACCCTTGCCGCCTTGACCGGAGCCTCCCAGGCCCGGACCGTTTCCCATCCCACCGAGGACCCGTCGACCACGGGCTCGGTCCTGCCGCAGGCGCGGTCAGCCTACTGGCTCGGCGGGATGGACACCGACAGCGGCAACGCGCGGAACCCTGCCCTTCCAGGCTATGCTCAGGGGCGCGGCCAGGAGACAGGCGGCCCCGCCCGTGAGCTGATCCCGAACTAGCCCGGCTTTCCCCGAGCGCGGACGAGCCCGCGCTCGGGAACGCTCGACACCATCCAGTCAAAGCAAATTGTTTGAGACCGGTACCGCGGTCCAGACGCAGGCATCATGCGAGCAACCGGGGACGGTCGCCCGCGCGCGGGTTCGACTGAGAGGGATGGCCAGTGTTTTGATTTTACGACCGTAACGCTCCCGCGTGCCGATGAAACGCTGCAGACATCTGCGGGAGGCAGACACTCAACAGGCGCAGCAAGGGTTAGTCGCCCTCTGAGCGCATTCCGAGGTGTCTTCTATATCTGAGCATAGCCTAATCCGTCACATCGCCGGGTTGGTAGTCTCGCTTATGAAGCGCAGACGCATCTCGATTATAGGCAAATAGCATTCGAGGACGAGGAAAAGGTGATGCAAATTCTGGCCGATCATTCCAGCTTGAGGCCACCCCCCAAAATAGCGCCTCCCTACAAATTTAACATCGGCGCTGCAGACATCGTTGTTGTCTCCGACGGGGTGCTTGATATTGGGCCTCCGGCCATCGCGTTCGGCGGCAGCCCGACGGAAGAGCTTGAACGGCGCTTGAAGCAAAATTTCTTGCCGACCAAAAGCATCACGATCCCCATGAATATCCCCGTTATCTCTATAAACGGAAGAAATGTGATTTTTGAAACTGGGATCGGATCCTCGAAAATTTTCGGGAGCAGCGGTGGCTTATTGCAGGATGGCTTGATAGCAGCTGGTATCCATCCAGGAAGCATAGACGCTGTTGTGTGCTCGCACCCTCATCCCGATCATATCGGCGGGCTGTGCGATGACAAAGGCAATCCCCAATTTCCAAATGCCACAATTTATTTGACAAAGATTGATTTTGATTATTGGACCGACGAATTATATTTTGAATCACCAATTGGTTTCGCGGTTCGGATAGCGCGAAACAACCTGCTGCCAGTGAGAAATCGGATTGCTTTCTTCAAAGACAATGAAGAATTCTTGCCGGGAATACAGGCCATTTTTACGCCAGGCCATACCGCAGGACATAGTTGCTTTCGGCTTCACTCAGGTGATGAGCAACTGTATATTATTGGCGATCTGGTGCATCATGCGGCATTGATTTTCGAAAGTCCAAACCTCAAGTTTTTTGCTGATATTGACCCGGATCAGGCAGTAAAATCAAGGATAGGCCTGCTATCAAGCATCGCTGAAACGCGCGCACGCTTATTTGCATGCCATTTTCCATGGCCTGGTTTGGGTCATGTTGCTGTCGACGGCGACGGCTTCAGATACTATCCTAGCGAAATTCGATGGTAAAATTGATTATCATCCATCAAGGCTGAGTTTCGCTACCCTCAAGGAAATGACAAGCAGGCAGTGAACCGCGCGCTCCTGAGATCCGGTGCCACCATCGGCGAGATGAACTGCGTTCGACGGCACCTCTCTGCGATCAAGGGAGGACGTCTCGCAGCGGCCTGCCATCCGGCCAAGGTCGTGACGCTCCTGATCTCGGACACGCCCGGAGACGATCCCCTCGACATCGCCTCCGGGCCGACCGTTCCCGATCCGACCACCTGCGCGGACGCGCTGGCGATCCTCGCCCGGTACCGGATCGAAGCCCCGGCGGCCGTGCAGGCGGAGCTGGAAAGCGGTGCGGGAGAGTCGGTGAAGCCCGGGGATCCGGCCCTCGCGGCACCGGACCTGCGCATGATCGCGACGCCGCTCATGGCCCTCCGGGCCGCTGCGGCATGCGCGGAGGACGTTGGCGTTGCAGCGTGCATCCTCGGCGATGCCATCGAAGGCGAGGCGCGTGAGGTCGGCCGGGTCATGGCCGGCATCGCGCGAAGCGTTGCCGAGCATGGCCTGCCGATCTCGGCGCCCTGTGTCCTGCTCTCCGGCGGGGAGACCACCGTCACCGTGCGTGAGCAAGGGCGCGGAGGCCGCAATGTCGAGTTCCTGCTGGCACTCGGTGTCGAACTCAGCGGCCACCCCCGGGTTCACGCCCTCGCCGGTGACACGGATGGCGTCGACGGCCTGGAGGAAGTCGCCGGAGCGGTGCTCGCACCGGATACGATAGCCCGGGCGGCCCGCCTCGGCCTCAGCTTGGATGCCAGCCTCGCCCGGAACGATGGTCACGGCTTCTTCGAGGCGCTTGGGGACGGGATCATCACCGGTCCGACGCTGACCAACGTGAACGACTTCCGCGCGATCCTGATCGTCTGACCCAACTCTTGCAGAGGCGGCCTTCGGGCCGAGCCCAACATGCGCCGTCACCGATACGCCAAGATCGTCGCCACCGTGGGACCGGCCTCGTCCTCGCCCGAGATGCTGAAGGCCCTGTTCCTGGCCGGCGTCGATACCTTCCGCCTCAACTTCAGCCACGGCCTGCAGGCCGACCACGCCCGGGTCCATGCCGCCATCCGCGCCCTGGAGAACGAGGTGCGCCGACCGATCGGCATCCTGCAGGATCTGCAGGGCCCCAAGATCCGTGTCGGGACCGTCCTGGGTGGCCGCTTCGACCTCATCGCCGGCGAGCGGGTGCGCTTCGTCCTCGAAGGCGCCGAGGGCGGCAAGGATGCGATCCCACTGCATCACCCGGAGATCTTCGCCGCCGTCGTACCCGGCCAGGACCTGCTCATCGACGACGGGCGCGTGCGGGTGCGCGTCACTGGCATCGAGGCCGCGGCAATCGAGGCCGAGGTGATCACCGCCGGCGCGATCTCGAACCGCAAGGGCGTAAACCTGCCGGGCACGCTGCTCGACCTCTCGCCACTGACCGCCAAGGACCGTGCCGACCTCGCCTTCGGCCTCGAACTCGGCGTGGATTGGGTGGCGCTCTCCTTCGTGCAGAAGCCCTCCGACGTCATCGAGGCGCGCGGGCTGATCGGGGACCGGGCCGGCATCATGACCAAGGTCGAGAAGCCCCAGGCCTTGGAGCGCATCGACGACATCATCCGCCTGTCCGACGCGGTGATGGTGGCGCGCGGCGACCTCGGGGTCGAGATCCCGCACGAGGACGTACCCGGGCGGCAGAAGGAGCTGATCCGCGCCTGCCGGCTCGCGGTGAAGCCCGTGGTGGTGGCGACCCAAATGCTCGATTCGATGGTCTCGGCCCCGACACCGACCCGCGCCGAGGCCTCTGATGTGGCCACCGCCATCTACGACGGGGCGGACGCGGTGATGCTGTCGGCCGAATCCGCCACGGGGCAGTACCCAGTCGAGACGGTGGCGATGATGGATCGCATCATCCGTAGCGTGGAAGGCCACAAGCTCTACCGCTCGATCATCGCGGCCACCAGTCCCGGCGAGGAGGAGACGCCGCCCCACGCGGTTGCGACGGCCACAGCCACGCTTGCCGAGGCCGTCCACGCCACTGCGATCGTCACTTACACCGCGAGCGGCACGACGGCTGCTCGTGTCGCGCGCAAGCGTCCCGCGGTGCCGATCCTGGCTTTAACGCCGAACCTTGATACCTCGCGCCGCCTCTGCCTGCTCTGGGGAGCCCACAGCGTGCAAACGGACGACATCGACTCATACGAGGAGATGACGGCCAACGCCTGCCGTCACGCTCAGGAGGAGGGCTTTGCCAAGCCCAACGACGCGATCGTCACGGCGGCCGGCATTCCGTTTCATACAACCGGCAACACCAACAACATCCGGCTGATCCAGATCTAACCCGAGTTCCGGTGCATGACGCCTATCGATCTTGCAGATCACGCGAGTTTCGAGATCGGGCTTGTTGGTCGGGCCTAGGCACCTCGGCGAGAGCGCTACGTGAGGTTCAAACCTCCATCCGAGAGCAGGATCTCCCCGGTGAGGTAGTCCGACGCCGCCAGCAATGCGACGGCCTGGGCGATGTCCTCCGGCTTGGCAGCCCGGCGCATGGGCGACCGCTCCCGCCAAAGCGCCTGGGCAGCAGTCCATTCCGCTGTCAGGGGGGTATCGACGAGCCCAGGAGCGACGGCATCCACCCGAATGTCCGGAGCCAACGATACGGCGAGCAGCCGGGTCATGTGGTTCAACGCTGCCTTCGATGCAGCATAGGGGATCGATGCACCCTTGGGTCTAACCCCGGCGTGCGAACTGACATTGACGACACAGGCTGGACGACCTCGCCGCGCGGCGTCCCGCAATGCGGTCTCGGCTTCCGCCACGAGGCGGAACGGCGCCACCACGTTGACCTCGTGCAACGCGTGCCAAATGGCCGGCGAGGCGGCCTTGAGATCGGAGTGAGGGATGACCTGGCTGATGCCGGCGTTGTTGACCAAGACATCAAGACGGCCCCACCGGGCGACGGCCTGTTGCATCAGCCTGATCCGGTCAGCGTCATCGGCCAGATCGGCCTGTATGTAGGCGGCCTTCCCGAGTTCGGCGGCCAGCGCGTGTCCCGTCGCCGCTGAACTGCGCGAGTGCAAAACGACCGCGTAGCCGTCGCTGGACAACCGACGAGCTATCGCCGCCCCAATGCCGGACGTGGACCCGGTCACGAGGGCGACGGGCGGCACATCATCGGGGACTTTGCTCAAGGACTATCCTCCATTCTGCGGTCATACGGACTCAGACCCGATGGCGAACGCGCGATGGCCGAAATAGCTCGACGCGCGGCGCTCGACGGCCAACTCGATCTCGATCCGGACAGTCTCGTCTTCATCGACGAGACGGCGGTCGCCACCAACATGGTGCGGCTCTATGGCCGATCCCCACGGGGCGAGCGCTGCCGCATCTTCGCTCCGCACGGGCACTACAAGACCACCACCGTCACCGCCGCCCTGCGCACGAGCGGCCTCGTCGCCACCACCCTGTTCGACGGAGCGACGAACGGCGGACGCTTCCTGGCTTACGTCACCGGCACCCCGGTCCCGGTGCTGAAGCGCGGCGACGCGGTCATCCTCGACAACCTGAGCGTCCACAAGGTAGCCGGCGTGCGGAAGGCCATCGAGGCGGCCGGCGCGCGTCTGCTCTACCTTCCGGCCTACAGCCCGGACTTCAACCCGTGTATGGATGGCTCCTGCGGGTCAAGGATGTCGGATCGGTTCGGGTGAACTGGTCGGTTGCGGCCATGTATACGGCGTCTGATCTGCAGCGGGATCGCTGCGCGCCCTGATGAAGTCCGCTTGGAGA
>NZ_VRUW01000124.1:0-10336 GCF_008039475.1 Methylobacterium sp. WL12
TTCGTAAGCCCCCCCGGCAAGCCCCTTCGCAAGCCTCTTGGTCAACCGGCGTCCGTGACGGTGGCTTCCTCGTAGGCCTGCAGCCAGGCGGTGCGTTCCTCCGAGCCCTCGGCGTAGGGGCAGTCGTCGATCGGCTTGCCGTAGAGGCGGGCGTTGCGGCCCTGGATGAACGGGCTGTCGCTGGCGGTGGCCTGGGCGTTCGCTTCGGGTTTCATGCGATCTCCTGTCGAGTGTCCCTTCGTTAACGGCCTTGGGCCATCCTCGGCTCCGTCGTCGTTCGCGTTGTCGGAACCCGTCGCTTGCGTATCCTGCGTCTCCTCGCCGCCGGCGTCTCGGCCGGCGCCTCGATCCTCGTGATCGGGTTCGTCTGCGCCGACCGGCTGGCCCACACGGCGCCGAGCCCGGTCGCCCGCATCGTCCTGCCCGAACCCTCGGCGACCGGATCGATCCCGGTGCAGCCCAAACCCGTCGCGGCCGTGAAGCCCGCGCCGGCGAAGATCCCGAACGGGTTCGACACCGAGCGCCTGAACGCCCTGATGCGCGGCGACCCGATCCTGCCCTCGAAGCGCTGACGGCGCGGATGGCTGGCCTGCGCCGCCGGACGTGACGCCCGCCGCCGGCACAGGGTAAGGCTCCGGGGCAGGTCCGCAGCGGATGCCGGCGGACGCGATCGGGACGGACACCGTGGGCCTCGTCTACGCGCTCGGCGCCTATCTGAGCTGGGGCCTCGTCGTCCCGGTCCATTTCCGTCTGCTCTCGGGCTTCTCTCCGAGCCACATCCTGTCGGTTCGCATCCTGTGGTCGTGCCTGTTCGCGATCCTGCTGGTGCTGCTGTGGCGCAACCGGGTACGCACGCCCTTCCCGCTGCGGCCGCGGCACGCGCTGCTCTTCGCCTCGGCCGGGCTGATCGGCGTGAACTGGCTCCTCTACCTGCAAGCGGTGAACAGCGGCCACCTGCTCGATGCAAGCCTCGGCTACTACATCAACCCGCTGGTCAGCGTGGCGCTCGGCGCGCTCGTCCTGCGCGAGCGGCTGCGCCCGCTGCAACTGGTCGCCGTGGGCGTCGCCGCGGCCGGAGTCGGCATCGCCGTGGTGCTCGCCGGCACGCTGCCCCTGGTGGCGCTCGAACTCGCGATCAGCTTCGCCCTCTACGGGCTGGTGCGGAAGGTGGTGGGCGTCGACCCGGCGGTGGGGTTCCTGGCCGAGACCCTGATCCTGACGCCGGCGGCGCTCGCCTGGGCGCTGTCCTCGCCCGAGCCCGTGCTGCCGTCCGACCCGCGGGACTTCGCGCTGCTGGCGCTGACCGGGGTGACGACGGCGCTGCCGCTGATCTGGTTCGCGGCCGCCGCCGAGCGCCTGCGCCTCGCGACCCTCGGCCTGATGCAGTACATCGCGCCGACCTGCCTGCTGGCCTTGAGCGTCCTCGCCTACGGCGAGCACGTGGCACCGCACGCGATCCCGATGTTCGGGCTGATCTGGCTGGCGCTGGCGCTCTACGCCTTCGACCTGCTCCGCGCCGGGCGGGCGGCCCGGGAGCGCGCACCCGGCGAAACCGCCGCGCCGACCCCGCGCGCGATGCGTGTATAACGCGGCCGCGCCCGGCCTTTGCCACGGGAAGCCAGTCCGAGTGTTGCGATGCGTGATCCCGCCGAGCCCGCCACGGTCACCCAGGCCGACTACGAGAACCTCGCCGAGGCGCTGCCGCAGCTCGCCTGGATCGCCACCGCCACGGGCGACATCGTCTGGTATAACCGGCGCTGGTACGACTACACCGGCACGACCCTCGAGACGATGCGCGGCTGGGGCTGGCGTGCGGTCCACCATCCCGACCACGTCGAGGCGGTGACCGAACGCTTCCGCACCGCGATCACCGCGGGCGCGGCATGGGAGGACACCTTCCCCCTGCGCGGCCGGGACGGGAGCTTCCGCTGGTTCCTGTCGCAGGCGATGCCGCACCGGGACGCGGACGGCCGCATCCTGCGCTGGTACGGCACCAACACAGACATCACCCACAAGCAGGAGGCCGAGGACCGGCTGCTGCAATCCGAGGAGCGGTTCCGGGCGCTGGTCGACGCCTCCACCGCCGTCATCTGGAACACCGACGCCGCCGGCGCCCTGCTACCGCCGCAGCCGCGCTGGAGCGCCTATACCGGCCAGTCCGAAGAGGCGTTCCAGGGCTGGGGCTGGATCGACGCGGTCCACCCCGACGACCGGGCGCATGCCGCCGAGGTCTGGGCGGGCTGCATCGAGGCGCGCACGCCCTACGCCGTCGAGTATCGTCTGCGCCGGCACGACGGGCAGTGGCGCGACATGGAGGTGCGCGGCGTGCCGGTGCTGGCCGCCGACGGCGCGTTGCGCGAATGGGTCGGCTCCAACGCCGACGTCACCGAGCGGAAGGAAGCGGAGGCCGAGGTCGAGCGGGCGCGCCAGGCGGCGGAGGCCGCCAACCTCGCCAAGAGCCAGTTCATCGCCAACATGAGCCACGAGCTGCGCACCCCGCTCTCGGCGGTGATCGGCTACTCGGAGATGCTCGGCGAAGAGCTCGAGGATATCGGCCAGGCCGCCCTCCTGCCCGACCTGCGCAAGATCGAGGCGGCGGCCCGCCACCTGCTCTCGCTCATCAACGACGTGCTCGACATCTCGAAGATCGAGGCCGGGCGCATGACCGCCTCGGGCGAAACCTTCGCGGTCGCCGACCTGATCTCGGACGTCTCCGACGCCACCGGCTCGCTCGTCGAGAAGAAGGGCAACCGCTTCGTCCTCGATCTCGCCGACGACCTCGGCACGATGCACCAGGACCAGACCAAGATCCGCCAGTGCCTGCTCAACCTGATCGGCAACGCGGCGAAGTTCACCGAGGGCGGCACGATCACCCTCACGGTCGCACGCCATCGCGAGGCCGGAGCCGACTGGTTCGGATTCTCGGTGACCGACACCGGGATCGGGCTCACCGAGGAGCAGATCGGGCGCCTGTTCGAGCGCTTCGCCCAGGCCGACGAGTCGACCACGCGCCAGTTCGGCGGCACCGGCCTCGGGCTGGCCATCACACGCGCCTTCTGCCGCACCATGGGCGGCGACATCGGCGTGACCAGCGTGCCGGGGGAGGGCTCGACCTTCTCGCTGCGGCTGCCGGCGACGCTCGCGGTGGAGGACGAGGCGCAGGTCGCCGCCGAGCTCGCGATCCCCCCCCCGGTGTCCACGCACGAGGAGCACGACGCGGTGCTGCTCGTGGACGACGACCCGGCGGCCCGCGAGCTGCTGCAGCGCTTCCTCGAACGCGAGGGCTTTCGCGTGCGTACCGCCAGCGACGGGCGCGCCGGGCTGACCCTGGCGCGGGCCCTGAAGCCGCGGGCGATCCTGCTCGACGTCGAGATGCCGCGCATGGACGGCTGGGCGGTGCTTCACGCCGTCCGCAACGATCCCGAGCTCGCCGGCATCCCCGTGATCATGACCTCGGTGGTGGCCGAGCAGGGCCTCGGCCAGGCGCTCGGCGCCACCGACTACTTCGTCAAGCCGATCGACTGGGATCGGCTGAAGGGCCTGATGGACCGCTACCGGCCGGAGGGCGTCGAGGCACGGGTCCTCGTCGTCGACGACGACGCCGACGCCCGCGAGCGCCTGCGCCGGACCCTGGTCCGCGACGGCTGGGGCGTCGACGAGGCCGAGAACGGCCGGGTGGCGTTGGAGCATTTCGAGGCGCAGCGCCCGAACCTGATCCTCCTCGACCTGATGATGCCGGAGATGGACGGGTTCGGGTTCCTCCGGGCGCTGCGGGCGCGGCCGGACGGCGACGTGCCGGTGGTGGTGCTCACCGCCAAGGAGATCACCGACGCCGAACGCCAGAGCCTCCAGGCCCAGGCCGACCGGGTGATCGAGAAGGGCTCCTTGAGCCTCGCCGAGATCGGGCGCCAGCTGCGCGTGCTCTACGCCCGCGAGGCCTCGGCGCCGGTGCCGCAGGGCATGCAGGGGCTGCTCGACGCGCTCGCCGCGCGGGAAGGGTAAAGGGCGCGCGACCATCGGCGCAGGTAGCCCGGCGGGAACCTTCCTCCGGTCCCGCCCCTTGCATTCCCGGCACGCGCTCCGGAAGGCGTGGCCGAGGAGCGCGCCATGAACGCCATCGTCGTCGTCGCCCTGATCTGCGCCTCGTCGGTCCAGGTCCAGGATTGCAGTCGGGAGAACGCCCTCGACGTGGTGACCGGCCCGGCCCACACCCTGCAGGAATGCCTGATCCAGGGCCCTGTGCTGGCTGCCAACGCCGGCCTCGGCAACGCCAAGGACAGCTATGTGAAGACGCGGTGCGAGCCGCGGCGCTAGGAGTCGGACGCAGATGAGCGACGCCGTCGATCCCGAACGGGCCGTGATGATCCGGCTGCGCGCCCGCCTCGCGGTGGTCGAGCGTGCGGCGTGGTTCGGGATGGTCCACGCGATGCGGACCCGGCCCGACGAGGTCGAGGCCTACATCGCGGGCGAGCGCGAAAAATGCGCCGCCGGGTTCGCCGGCCCGAAATGGGCGCGCGACCTCACCGACTCCGAGCGCGCCATGCTCGGCTCCGAGGTCGATGCCGGACTCGCCCAGCTGCTGCAGGACGCGCGCGACGAAGTTTGAGGCTCGCGCTCGCCCTGTCCGGCGTCTAGCCTCGGGTTCCGCCCGCGTCGAACCGGTCCCGCCAAGCCGGAGGGAGGCCGGGCGTCCCGATCCCGTCGAGGCCGGCGGCTGAGAACACGCCGATCGCGATCGCGCGGGCCAGCACCTGTGCCGCCATGTCGCCGAGCCGCGCGAGGTCGCCGATCGGGTCCGCGAGCGGCACCGCCCCCGTCGCGACCGCAAAGACGACATCGCCATCGAGCGGCGTGTGCACCGGGTGGATCGCCCGTGCGAGGCCGACCTGCGCCGCCACCGCGAGGCGTTTGCACTGCGCCTTGGTCAGCGCCGCATTTGTGGCGACCACCGCCAGCGTCGTCGCGGCGCCGGGAAGGGTGCGGACGGGGAAATCGAGGGCGCCCTCCGGCATCGCGGCGGGCCAGCCGAGGCCGCCGAACTCGGCCCCCCGCTCGAACGGCGCCGCCCAGAAATGCGGGCCGTCACCCACCGTCACCCGGCCGAAGGCGTTCACCGCAGCCAGCGCGCCGACCCGGAAGCCCGTGCCGGGGATGTCGGCCGAGGCCGAGCCGAGGCCGCCCTTCAGGTTGGCCGTGCGGGCGCCGGTGCCGGCCCCGACCGAGCCGAGCGCGACGTCCTCGGAGGCCGCTTGCGCCGCCAGGTAGCCGAGTTCGCGATAGGGCGGATAGCGCCCCCACGCCTTGTCGCCGCCGTTGAGGAGGTCGAACAGGATCGCGCCCGGCACGATCGGCACCCGCATCCCGCCGACGGGAAAGCCGCGCCCGGTCTCGGCGAGCCGCGCGACGACGCCCGCGGCGGCGTCGAGCCCGAAGGCCGAGCCACCCGACAGCACAACGGCGTCGACGCCCTCCACGGTGCGCTCGGGATCGAGAAGGTCGGTCTCGCGGGTGCCCGGCCCGCCGCCGCGGACGTCCACGGACGCCGTGAACGGCCGGTCGAACATCAGCGCGGTGACGCCGCTGGCGATCCGTGCGTCCGCGGCGTGCCCGACCCGGATGCCGGCGATGTCGGTGATGGCGTTGCGCATGGGCCTGAGCATGCCACGAACGCGGCGGCGCCGCACGGCTTGAGCGGGGAGGCGGGCGGGTGCAGGATCGGCCTCATGCCGCAGGATTTCGTCATCCGCCCCGTCGCCCGCGCCGACCACGCGCAGTGGCTGCCGCTCTGGGAAGGCTACAACCTGTTCTACGAGCGCGTCGGCCCGGCGGCGATCCCGCCCGCGGTGACGCAGGCCAACTGGGACAGATTCTTCGACGCCGACGAGCCGATGCACGCCCTGGTCGCCGAGCGCGCCGGACGGCTGATCGGCCTGACGCACTACCTCTATCACCGCACCACCACGGCCATCGCGCCGTTCTGCTACCTGCAGGACCTGTTCACGACGGAGGAGGCGCGCGGAAGCGGGGTCGGACGTGCGTTGATCGAGGCCGTCTACGCGGACGCCCGCCGCGCCGGCTCGCCGCGGGTCTACTGGCAGACCCACGAGACCAACGCGACGGCGATGCGGCTCTACGATCAGGTCGGCGACCGGTCGGGCTTCTTGGTCTACCGCAAGCCGCTCTGACCCTGTGGCCGCGACCCCACGCCTGTGGATGCGCGGCGTCTCCGCCGCATCCAGGGATGCGCTCGCGTGTTAGTGGGGGCCTTCGGAATTTCCCGTGGCGAGCAACCGGAGCGGCGATGGCGTTCGGCATCGAGATGGGGCTCGGGCTCGACGGGCAGGGCATCGGCCAGCCGGCCCGCCTCGACCTGGAGGAACTCCTCGCCACCCGCCTGCTGGTCCAGGGTAATTCCGGCTCGGGCAAGTCGCACCTGCTGCGCCGCCTGCTGGAGCAGAGCGCCGGCCATGTGCAGCAGGTGGTGATCGACCCCGAGGGCGACTTCGTCACCCTCGCCGAGGCGCACGGCCACCTCGTCGTCGACGGAAGCCACGGCGAAGGCGACTTGCAGGCGATCGCAGCCCGCGTGCGCGCCCACCGCGTGTCGGTGGTGCTCGACCTCGAGAGCCTCGACATGGAGGCGCAGATGCGCGCGGCCGCCGCCTTCCTCGGCGGGCTGTTCGAGGCCGAGCGGGCGCATTGGTACCCCTGCCTCGTCGTCGTCGACGAGGCGCAGATCTTCGCGCCGGCGGCCGCCGGCGACGTCTCCGACGAGGCGCGCAAGATCGCGCTCGGCGCGATGACCAACCTGATGTGCCGCGGGCGCAAGCGGGGCTTGGCCGGCATCATCGCGACGCAGCGCCTGGCCAAGCTCGCCAAGAACGTCGCGGCCGAGGCCACCAACTTCCTGATGGGCCGCACCTTCCTCGACATCGACATGGCGCGCGCCGCCGACCTCCTCGGCCTCGACCGGCGCGGCGCCGAGCGCTTCCGCGACCTGGCGCGGGGCGAGTTCGTGGCGCTCGGGCCTGCCCTCAGCCGCCGGCCGCTCGCGCTTCGGATCGGACCGGTAACCACCTCGTCGCGGGCGGCCTCGCCGACCCTGATCCCGCTGCCCCAGGCGGCGGATGCGGACCTGCGCGCCCAGATCCTGGCGCCGGCCGAGGCCGGCTTCGCCTACCCGACGCGGGCCTCGCGCGCGCCGGCCACGCCCCGCGTCAGCCCCGCCGACCTGATGCGCGAGCTGGCCGCCCACCGGCCCGAGCCGGCGACCGCCCCGCCCGTCCTCGACGAGGCCGAGAACCGCGCCGGCTGCGACGCGATCCTGCGCGGGCTCGTCGCAGAGCCCGAGGCCGGGCGCCAATCCGTCGCCGTGGTCTACCAGGACTTCCTTGTCCGCTGCCGGATGCGCGGGCTCGACGGCGAGCGCGTCGGCCTCCAGGCGTTCCGCCGGTCTCTGAGCGTGGCGCGGGCCGGGATCGACGCGGCGGCGCCCGCCGCGACGGACGGAGACGCGCGCTGGACCCAGGCGCAGGACGCCGCCGCCGGCATGCCGGAGGAGGTCCAGGGCCTGTTCCTGCTGCTGGCGCGGGCGGCGCTCGCGGGCGAGCCGTGCCCGGGCGATGCGGCGCTGGCCCGGGCCATCGGCAGCCGCTCGCCCGGCCGCGCCCGGCGCCTGCTCGGCTACATGGAGAGCCGCAACGCCATCGTCTGCCGCGTGGATTTCTCGAAGAACCGCATCGTCGCCCTGCCGGCACTCGGCTGCGAGACGGCGCCGGGCGACCCGAAGGCGGACGTGGCGGAGGCCGCGCCACCGGAGCAATCCGAAGCGGGGGCCGGATGGGGATTGTTCGCCGCGGAGTGAGGCGTCCCGCGCGGGAGGTCAGGCGGCGCTGAGCCGCATCAGCTCCGCGATCAGGGTCTCCGCCGAGGCCGCGACGCTCAAGCCATCGGTGGCCAGGGTCAAGTCGGGGGCGAGCGGCGCCTCGTAAGGCGCGGAGATCCCGGTGAAATTCGGGATCGCGCCGGTACGCGCCCGGTCGTACAACCCCTTCGGGTCGCGGGCCTCGCAGACCGCCAGCGACGTGTCGATGAAGACCTCCAGGAACGGGATGTCGCCGGCGATCTGCCGCGCCGTCTCGCGCTCGGCGCGGATGGGCGAGATCAGCGAGACGATCACCACCAGCCCCGCCTCGGCCATCAGCCGCGCGGTCTCGGCCGCCCGCCGGATGTTCTCGACGCGGTCCGACGCGGTGAATCCGAGGTCGCGGTTGAGACCATGGCGCAGGTTGTCGCCGTCGAGCACCATCTTGTGCCGGCCCGCCTCGGTCAGCGCCCGATCGACAGCGTTGGCGATGCTCGACTTGCCCGCGCCCGACAGCCCGGTGAACCAGGCGATGGCCGGGCGCTGGTTCAGGCTGCGCCAGCGCGTCTCGCGGGGCTGGAGCGTCTGCCAGGTCAGGTTATCGGATCGCCGGGTGGGGTCGGCGGCGTGCTTCGACGGATCGGGCAACGGCGGGGGCTCCTTGAGCCTGCTCACGCGTCCTCCCGCCCCCTCCGGGATCCGCTCGGCTGATGCTTAGCCGGAACCGGGCTGTAACGGAACCCGTCGATCACGCGTCCGTGAGCACCACCTCAGGCGCGGGCGCGGCCTTGGGGATCGCCCTCGGCCGGCCCTCGTCGTCGATGGCCACGAAAGTGAAGGTCGCCGAAGTCACCTTCTCGCGAAGCTGCGTCCGGAACCGCCGGGCCCAGGCCTCGACCTCGATCTTCATCGAGGTCCGTCCGACATGCCCGATGCGGGTGTAGACGCAGAGCACGTCGCCGATCCGCACCGGGCGGATGAAGGTCATCGCGTCGAGCGCGACGGTGACGACGCGGCCTTCGGCCCGGTCGACGCCGGCGATACCGCCGGCCTGGTCCATCTGCGACAGCACCCAGCCGCCGAAGATGTCGCCGTTGGCGTTGGTGTCGGCCGGCATTGCGATGGTGCGGACCGTCAGGTCGCCCTTCGGTTCCTCGGCGCTGTCCCGGTCCATGCGATCCTCGTCCTTGGCGCTAGGCGCGGCGCCGATTATGCGCGAACGCGGCGGCGTCGAAAGGGGTCAGGGCATCAGGCCGGCGAGTTTCAGGCCGGCCGCCAGAAAGACGGCGACGGCGCAGACGACGCATTCCAGCGGAATCGATTGCCAGAGGTCGCGCGCGACCACCTCGCGCGTGGCGATATCGTCCATGGGGCGTTCCTCCCGGGCGGACCGATCTGATGCCGGCCGTCCCGAAGCGGCGAGCCTACACCAGATCGACGGCCGACGCAGCCCGCTTCCACAGACGACAAAAAACCCGGCGGCCCCGTGGGCCGCCGGGTTCTGGACTTCGGTACGGAATGATCTTGCGATCAGTAGAAGAAGCGACGACGCGGGCCGTAGAAGCGGCGGCCGTAATACGGGCGGCGGTAGAACGGACGCGGGCCGTAGAAGCGGCGGCCGTAATACGGACGACGGTAGAACGGGCGCGGCCCGAAGCGGCGGCGGTAGAAGTATTGCGCCTTCTCGGCAACGGCCGGGGCGGCCTCGGTCTGGAGCGCAAGGCCGGGACCGACCGGGGCGGCGGATGCACCCTGCGGGGCGGCGGCGGCGAAGCCCAGCACCAGCAGGGCGGCCAGCAGGAATTTCCTCATGGCGATCTCAACTCTTTCAAGGACGGGAGACGGACGAGCGCGGATGGAGCCCGAGCCGCTAGAACGCACGAACTGCGGAAAGCGTTTCGTCGCCGCCGCGGCGTTTCCACCGGGATCAGGCGATCTGCGTCGTCATGTCGACGACCGGCACGGTGCCGCTCTGGCGCACCAGCGCGATACCGTGTTCGCAATCCTCACGGCGGACGTAGCCCTCGCCCGAATCGGCGACGACGTTGCCGTTCTGGGCCCGCAGGCGCCAGCGCCAATGGCCCGGCGCATCGCGGTAGAGTTCGAATCGCATCGGGGCTGCTCCTATCTCGATGCCGTCGAGATGGGGCGCGACGCCGTGCCCGGCAATGCTCCCGTGCAGCCGGAGGCGACGCGTGCCGGCGCCGAGACGAAGAAGGCCGCCCCGGAGGTCCGGGGCGGCCTTCTTCAGTTGCTCGATGAGGCGGGACGCCTCAGGAGCGCGGGCTGCGGTCGAGCCAGCCGATGGCGCGGCCCTCGTTGCCGCCGTTGCCACCGCCGCCGCCGCGCGGGCGGTTGCCGGTGGGCTGGCGCGGACGGTCGCCGGCGGCGCGCTCGGGGCGCGGGCCGTTGCTCGGGCGCTCGCCCTGCGGACGGGCGTTGCGGGTGTCGGGTTGGCGGGCGCCGTCGGGA
>NZ_VRUW01000125.1:0-10191 GCF_008039475.1 Methylobacterium sp. WL12
GCCCCGCCCAGGCGCCGGCGGCGAGGCCGGCGCGGGCGGCCGGCGGCTCGCCCGCGAGAAGGTCTTCGGCGGTGTTGCCGAGCGCCAGCACCAGCAGCGCGAGGGCGAGCGCGAGGAGGGCGGTGGCGGCGCCGAGCCCGACCCGCGTCCGCGCGGCGCGCGCGAGCAGCGCCGCCCCGAGCACCAGCGCCGACACCGCCTCGATCTCCGGTCCGAAGCCTGCCACGATGCCGGCGCCGTCCAGGGCGTAGACCGGCTCGCCGACGACGAGGCGGTTCTTGGCGAGCCGCAGCAGCGGCAGGCCGTAGACCGCACCGAGGAAGGCGATGGCGAACAGCAGCGGCACGAGGCGGGCCATTCGATCGCGGGCGGCGGCCGTCACGTGATGAAGCCGGCGTCGCGCAGGAACGTCCGCGCGACGGCCTCGGCCACCTGTCCCTCGACGGTGATGCGGGCGTTCAGCCGGCGGAGCGTGTCGGCATCCAGGCGCGCGAAGACCGGATCGAGCGTGTCGCGGATGCGCGGATGGCTTGCGAGGGTGTCGGCGCGGATCACCGGTGCGACCTCGTAGACGATCTGCGCGCCCTTCGGATCGCTCATCACGACGAGGTCGAGGGCGCCGAGCGCCCCGTCGGTGCCGTAGACCATGCCTGCGTTGACGCCGCTGATGCCCTGCGCCGCCGCCCGCGCCGTCACCGCCGTGTCGCCGCCGGGCAGGCTGACGATGCGGTCCATCGGCAGCGCGAAGCCGTAGGCGGCCTCGAAGGACGGCAGCGCCGCCGGGCTCTCGACGAACTCGGTCGAGGCCGCCAGGCGGATCAGCCCGCGCCGCACGGCCTCGGCGAAGTCCGCCATGGTGGCCAGCCCCTCCTTGCGGGCGAGGCTGCCGCGCACCGCGATCAGCCAGGTGTTGTTGGCCGGCGCCCGCCCGAGCCAGACGAGGCCTTTGGCCCGATCGGCGGCGGCTGCTGCGGCGTAGGCGCTGTCGGGCCGCTTCCAGGCCGGGTCGGCCTCGGTGCCGGTGAAGAAGGCGCCGTTGCCCGTGTATTCGGGGTAGATGTCGACATCGCCCGACATCAGCGCCGTGCGGACGATCAGCGTCGGCCCGAGGCCGAGGCGGCGTTGCACCGGGATGCCGAGATCCTCCAGGCACAGGGCGATCATGCTGCCGACGAGCGTGCCCTCGGTGTCGCTCTTCGAGGCGACCACCAACGGTCCGCGCGCTCGCGCCGGCGCCGCGGCGAGGCAGGCGCCGAGGCCGGCCAGCACCGCGCGGCGATCGCAGGCAGGGACACATCGACCCATCGCAGGAATAGATCCGCCCCCTTTTTACGAAAAATCCGGCCCGTCGCGGGTTTGCCTCGGCGCGCGCCGGCCACAGCCTATCGCGAAATGTATCGCCGTGTAACATTGGTCGGCGAACGGCCCGCGCCGGACGCTTGACACAAAACGCGTTCCGGGCGACCCCTCAGCCCCCCGGCGTACCCGCTTGGTTCTTCTGGCGCGACGATCGGATCCGACCAGCCATCATGGCGACGTCCCGCTGAAGCGGGGCGGATCGACTAAGGAAGACACCTCGGCGTGAGCGCGGAACCGAACGACGACGTTCTCCAGGGTAAGCGCGTGCTCGTCGTCGAAGACGAAGCCGCGATCTCGATGCTGCTCGAAGACATGCTGCTCGATTTCGGCTGTACCGTGGTCGGCCCCGCCGCGCGTCTCTCGACCGCCCTCGAGATGGCCGAGGGCGAGACCTTCGAGGTCGCGATCCTCGACGTCAACGTCGCGGGCGAGCCGATCTACCCCGTCGCCGAGGCGATCGCGAAGCGCGACCTGCCGCTGATCTTCTCCACCGGCTACGGCGGCGCCGGCATCCGCGAGCCGTTCCGCGACCGGCCGGTGGTGCAGAAGCCCTTCAGCCAAGCCGACCTCAAGCGCACGCTCATCGGCGCGATCAGCGCCGCGCGCGGCTGACGCGACCGGCGTTCTGACGAGCCTTCCGTCTACAAGCCTTCGATCGGGAACGCGTCGACGAGGTGGACCGGCCAGCCGCGGCCACCGATGAACACCGCGTCGGCCCTGAGCGTCAGCGCTGCCGCGAACGGGTTGCGGGAGACCCAGGCCCGCACCGCGCGCGAGAAGCGCTGCCGCTTGACCCGGCCGATCGCGCCCTGCGCCTCGACGAGCGTCGCCCGCGCCTTCACCTCGACGAAGGCGATGGTGTCGCCGCGCCGCACGATCAGGTCGATCTCGCCGCCGGCCGCGGCGACGCGCATCGCCAGCGGCCGATAGCCCTTCAGCATCAACGCGGCGAGCGCGAGCCATTCGGCCCGGCGCCCGCGCCGCTCCGTCGCCGCCCGCCGGCGCGTGGCCTCAGGCGTCCGCATCGGTCTTGCGTGCCAGCACCAGCGCCCGGTTGTAGACCGCGCGGCGCGGCTGCCCGGTCTCGTCGGCGACGAGGCTCGCGGCATCCTTGATCGAGTGGCGCGCGAGCGCTGCGAGCAGGGCCGCGTCGAGGCCGGCATCGGCCTCCTCCGGGCTCGCTTCGTCGGCTGCGGTGCCGATCACCACCACCACCTCGCCCTTGGGCGCGCCCTCCTCTGCGAAGGTGTCGGCGAGGCTGCCCAGCGTGCCGCGGCGGATCGTCTCGAACATCTTGGTCAGCTCGCGCGCCACCGCGGCCGGGCGGGTGCCGCCGAGGACCGAGGCCGCGTCGGCCAGCATCTCCGGCAGGCGGTGGGGCGACTCGAACAGCACCAGCGTGCCGGGGACGCCTGCGAGCGCGGAGAGCCGGTTGCGGCGCGCGCCGGCCTTCTGCGGCAGGAACCCCTCGAAGAAGAACCGGTCGGTCGGCAGGCCGGCGGCGACGATCGCCGTCATCACCGCCGACGGGCCGGGGATCGGGGTGATCGCGATCCCCGCCTCGATCGCCGCCTGGACCAGCTTGAACCCGGGGTCGGAGACCAGCGGCGTGCCGGCGTCCGACACCAGCGCCAGCGCCTCGCCGTCCAGCATCCGCCGCACCATCCGCTCGCGGACGGCGGCGTTCGAATGCTCGTGGTAGGCGACCAGCGGGGTGGTGATGCCGTAATGCATCAGCAGCGTGCGGGTGACGCGGGTGTCCTCGGCCAGCACCGCGTCGGCGGCGGCGAGCGTCGCGAGCGCCCGGATGGTCACGTCGCGCAGGTTGCCGATCGGCGTCGCCACCACGTGGAGGCCCGGCGTCGGCGGCTCGGCCTCGGTGGCGAGCCCGAAGGCGGTGAAGGTCGCGGGCTTGGCGGTTGAACCGCCCGGCGGGTCCTTGCGGACGGGGCGGCGTGCGGGCTCGATTCTCTGTGTCATCGCGGCGACCTTGCCACGGCGCGGGCCCGAGCGGAATTTGAACCGCGCCCGTTTCGACATCGGATGTGTCGGACACGCGTCCGCGAGGCCGGCGCGTTTACTTTTCGGGCGCACACTCTAAGCCTGTGCGACGATGTGTTCGTGCCGGATCTTGCGTGAAGGACGTTTCGCGATGGCGCGACATCTCTCGCCCCGCGCCTTCGGGACAAGGGCCGCCCTCGCCCTGACCTTCGCGCTCGCCGGGTGCGTCGGCGGGCCGGATGGGCCGCGCACCGTGCGCTCTGCCGCGCCGCCGCCGCGCGCCGAGCTTGCCCAGGACCTCGCCCCGAATCTCGCTCCGCCCGCAGATGCCGTCCCGGGGCTGACGCCGGCCGCCGCCTCGGCTCCGGGCCGGATCGGCAAGGGGTCGGTCAAGGTCGCCCTGGTGGTGCCGCTGTCGGGTCAGGGCGCCAACCTCGGTGCGGCGATGCGCAACGCCGCCGAGCTGGCGATGGAGGAGTACCAGCAGCCCGACCTCCAGATCCTGGTGCGCGACGACCGCGGCGCGCCGGACGGCGCCCGCGAGGCGGCGAGCGGCGCCATCGCCGAGGGCGCCGAGCTGGTGCTCGGCCCGCTCTTCGCCGCCAACGTCTCGGCCGCCTCCGTGCCGGCGCGGGCCGCGGGCAAGCCGGTGATCGCGTTCTCGACCGATGCGAGCGTGGCCGCCCCCGGCACCTACCTCCTGAGCTTCCTGCCCCAGGCGGAGGTCGACCGGATCGTCGAGGAATCGGTGTCGGGCGGGCGCCGGTCCTTCGCCGCGCTGATCCCCGAGAACGCCTACGGCAACGCCGTCGAGGCGCAGTTCCGCGAGGCGGTGGCGCGCAAGGGCGCCCGCCTCGTCGGCATCGAGCGCTACGTCCCCGGCGCGTCGGAGCCGGCGATCGCCCGCCTCGGCGGCCTGATCACCGGGGCCGGCGCGCAGGCCGACACCCTGTTCCTGCCCGAGACCGCCGAGGGGCTGCCGGCGGTGGCGGCCGCGCTCACCAAGGCGGGCTTCGCGCCGTCGCGTATCCGGCCGATCGGCACGGCGGTGTGGAACGAGCCGCGGCTCTTCGCCCTGCCGGCGCTGCAGGGGGGGCGGTTCGCCGCGCCGGACGCCGGCGGCTTCGGCAACTTCGCCGGGCGCTACCAGGCGCGGTTCGGCACCAGCCCGCCGCGGGTCGCCTCGCTCGCCTACGACGCGGTCTCGCTCACGGCGGCGCTCGCGCGGCAATACGGAACCCAGCGCTTCGCCGACGCGACGCTGACGAAGAGCTCCGGGTTCTCGGGCATCGACGGCACCTTCCGCTTCCGCCCCGACGGCCTCAGCGACCGCGCGCTCGCCGTCTACGAGATCCGCAACAACGCGGCGAGCGTCGTCAGCCCCGCCCCCCGGGCGCTGGCCAAGCCCGGAACCTGAACCCGCCGCCTCGGCTCAGCCGTGGCCGATCATCGCCGCGCCGGCCGCGATGACGAGGCAGGCGACGATTCGGCCGGCGGTGAGGCGTTCCTTCAGGACGAAGCGGCCGAGAAGTGCTGCGAAGACGACGCTGGTCTCGCGCAGCGCCGAGACCGGCCCCATCGCCCCGAGCCGCATCGCCCAGATCACCGCGGCATAGGCCATCAGCGAGGCGGCGCCGCCCCCGACGGCGCGGGCTAGCGCGGCCGGCGTCCCGCCGAGCGCCGCGGGTCCGCGCGTCAGCAGGAGCCAGAGCGGAAAGGCGAGGTGGAAGGTGAACATCGCCGCCGTGTAGGCGACCCAGTCGCCCGACAGCCGCACGCCGATGCCGTCGATCAGCGTGTAGGCGGCGATCGTCGCGGCGGTGCCCAGCGCCGCGAGCACGGTGCCCCGCGACAGCCCAGCCTTGCCCAGCGATAGCGACAGGATCCCGGCGCTCACCAGCGCGATCCCGACGGCGCCGACGGTGCCGGGCACCTCGGAGGCGAAGACGCCCGCGCCGAGGGCGACCAGGGCCGGCGAGGCGCCGCGGGCGATCGGATAGGTCTGGCCGAGGTCGCCGGTGCGGTAGGTGACGATCAGCAGCGCGTTGTAGGTGATGTGGATCAGCCCCGAGGCGACGGCGTAGGGCCAGCTCGCCGCGGCCGGCAACCCGACCGCGAGCGCCACCGCGAGCCCGAGCCCGCCGACCGCGAGGTTCATCACGCTCATGGTCCAGAGGCGGTCGGCGCCCCCGCGCAGCAGCGTGTTCCAGCCCGCATGCAGCAAGGCCGCGAAGAGGACGAGGGCGACGACGGCCGGCGTCATCGCGGGCTCATGGCTTGTGGATCATCTTGCACGAGGGCGATCGAACTCACGCGGCCAGGCTCGCCACCACGGCGTTCAGCACCGGGGCGCCCCGCGCGGTCGCGGCGATGCGACCGTCGGGCAGGCGGGCGACCAGGCCGTCTCCGACGAGGGCGTCGATGCGCGCTCCGTCGAGCGGCCGGCCCTTCAGCGCCGCGTAGCGCGCGGGGTCTATGCCCTCCGACAGACGCAGGCCCATCATCAGGAACTCGTCGCCCTGGTCGGCGCCCGCGATGGTCTCGGTCTCGGAGATGCCGTGGCCGTCGCGCTCGACCCGGGCGAGCCAGGCCTCCGGCGCCTTCTCGGTGACGGTGCCGAGGCGGCCCGCCTCCGTGACCAGGCGGCCATGCGCGCCGGGGCCGATGCCGGCATACTCGCCGTAGCGCCAGTAGAGCAGGTTGTGGCGCGACTGCGCGCCGTGGCGCGCATGGTTCGAGATCTCGTAGGCCGGAAGCCCGGCCCGGTCGCAAACCTCCTGGGTCACGTCGTAGAGGGTGCGGGCCGCCTCGTCGTCGGGCGGCACGAGCCGGCCGGCGGCGGCGAGGCCGTAGAACGGCGTGCCCGGCTCGATGGTGAGCTGGTAGAGCGAGAGGTGCTCGGCCGCCCGGCCGATCGCCTCGGTCAGCTCCCGCCGCCAGGCCTCGGCGGTCTGGTTCGGGCGGGCGTAGATCAGGTCGAACGAGCTGCGGTCGAAGGCG
Source organism: Methylobacterium sp. WL12 (assembly GCF_008039475.1). Classification (NCBI taxonomy): domain Bacteria; kingdom Pseudomonadati; phylum Pseudomonadota; class Alphaproteobacteria; order Hyphomicrobiales; family Methylobacteriaceae; genus Methylobacterium; species Methylobacterium sp. WL12. The sequence continues at coordinate 6,361 of NZ_VRUW01000125.1, forward strand.
CCCTGCGCGACCCGGATCGCGGCGAACGCCTCCTCGGCGCTGTGCAGCCGCCCGAGGCTCTTGAGGGAGGCGTCGTCGAAGGCCTGGACGCCCAGCGAGACGCGGTTGACCCCAGCCGTGCGGTAACCCCGGAACCGCCCGGCCTCGACGCTGGTCGGGTTGGCCTCCAGCGTGATCTCGGCATCGGGCGCGACGCCCCAGGCCGCGCCGACCGCGTCGAGGATGCCGGCGACCGTGGCGGGCTGCATCAGCGAGGGCGTGCCGCCGCCGAGGAAGACGCTCGACACGGTGCGGCCGGGCGTGCGGGCCGCCACGTGCGCGATCTCGGCGCGGAAGGCCGCAAGGTAGCGCACTTCGTCCACCGGCGCGTGGCGCACGTGGCTGTTGAAGTCGCAATACGGGCACTTCGAAGCGCAGAAGGGCCAATGCACGTAGACGCCGAAGCCCGCGTCGCGGGTCGGGTGGTCCGGGCCTGAACGGTCGATCATCGCACGCGATGTGCTCGCGTGCGCGCCGTTTGGCAATCGTGCGACGGGTTCAGGTCGGGCGACGCAGGCATGCGGCGGCGAGCGCCACGAAGGCGCGCGCCCGGTGCGACAGGGCGTTGCCGGTCTGCCAGTCGACCCCGTGCTTCTCCTCCGACGAGATTTCGCCGAAGGTTCGGTCGGAGCCGTCGGGCCGGAACATCGGGTCGTAGCCGAAGCCGGCGGTGCCGCGGGGCTCGACGAGGTCGCCGAAGACGCGGCCCTCGAACAGCTCGACATGGCCGTCGGGCCAGGCCAGCACCAGCGCCGAGACGAAGTGCGCGCGCCGGTCGGTCGCCCCGCGCAGGGCGAGCTCGGCTTCGATCCGCGCCATCGCGCCGGCGAAATCCTTGGACGGGCCGGCCCAGCGGGCGGAGAACAGGCCGGGCGCCCCGTCGAGGGCTGCGACGCACAGGCCCGAATCGTCGGCGAAGGCCGGCAGCCCGGTGGCCTCGGCGGCGGCGATCGCCTTGATCGCCGCGTTCTCGGAGAACATCGTGCCGGTCTCGTCGGGCTCGGCGAGCCCGAGTTCGCCCGCCGAGACCGCCTCGACGCCGAACGGCGCCAGCAGCTCGCGCATCTCGACCAGCTTGCCGGCATTGTGGGTCGCGATGACGACCCTGCCCGTGAGGATGCGGTGGCTCATGCGATCGCCTGCTTCTGGAGGGCGACGAGGTCGGCGACGCCGCCCTTGGCGAGCCGCAGCAGTTCGAGCAGCTCGGCTTCCGAGAACGGCTTGCCCTCGGCGGTGCCCTGCACCTCGACGAGGCCGCCGGTGCCGGTGATGACGAAGTTGGCGTCGGTCTCGGCGCCCGAATCCTCGGCGTAGTCGAGGTCGAGCACGGCCGCGCCCTTGACGATGCCGCAGGACACCGCGGCGACGTGGTCGCGCAGCGGGTCGACCGAGATCATCGAGCGGGCGCGCATCCAGGCGAAGCACTCGTGCAGCGCGACCCAGGCGCCGGTGATCGCCGCGGTGCGGGTGCCGCCGTCGGCCTGGATCACGTCGCAGTCGACGGTGATCTGCTTCTCGCCCATGGCCGGCAGGTTGGTGACGGCGCGCAAGGATCGCCCGATCAGCCGCTGGATCTCCTGCGTCCGCCCCGAGGGCTTGCCGGAATTGATCTCGCGGCGGGTGCGCTCGTGCGTCGCGCGCGGCAGCATCGAATACTCGGCCGTCACCCAGCCCTTGCCGGAGCCGCGCAGCCAGTGCGGCCCGCGCTCTTCGAGGGAGGCGGTGCACAGCACCTTGGTCTCGCCGAAGGTCACGAGGCAGGAGCCTTCCGCGTAGCGGGCGACCGACCGTTCCAGCGTGACCGTGCGCAACTCGTCGGCCGCGCGCTTCGAGGGCCGCATGCGGCGTTCTCCCGGTTCGAAATTCCGAGCCGGGTGCTTAGGCTGCGTCGCCTCGGGCGGCAACCCGACGCGCCGCAACGTCATCGCGTCGCCGACGGATTGATCCGCGGGCTTCGCCGGGACACAATCGCCGGGCAGGAACCGCGCGTGACCGAGTTTTCGAGATCCATTTCCCAACCTCCGCAGGTGCAGGCGCTCGCCGCGCTGAACGAGCGCGCCCGCGAGATCTTCCGACAGATCGTCGAGGGATACCTGTCCACCGGCGAGCCGATGGGATCGCGCAACCTCGCACGCATCCTGCCGATGGCCCTGTCGCCGGCCTCGATCCGCAACGTGATGTCCGACCTGGAGCAGGCCGGGCTGATCTTCGCCCCGCACACCTCCGCCGGGCGCCTGCCGACGGAGCTGGGCCTGCGCTTCTTCGTCGACGCGATGCTGGAGCTCGGCGACGTCGGGCGCGAGGAGCAGGAGCGGATCGAGGCGCAGATGCGCGCCGCCGCCTCCGGCCACACCTTCGCGTCGGTGCTGGCCGAGGCGTCGAGCCTGCTCTCGGGCGTCTCGCGCGGCGCCGGCGTGGTGCTGACGACCAAGACCAACGTGCAGCTCAAGCACATCGAGTTCGTGCGGCTCGACCCGGCCCGCGCCCTGGTGGTGCTCGTCTCGGACGACGGCTCGGTGGAGAACCGCCTGCTCGACCTGCCGCCGGGCCTGCCCGCGAGCGCGCTGCAGGAGGCTTCGAACTACCTCAATGCCCGGTTGCACGGCCGCACCCTCGGGGGCCTGCGCGCCGAGATCGAGGCGGGCCGGCAGGCGATGAAGCGGGAGCTCGACGCCATCACCGAGCGCCTGGTCGACGCCGGGCTTGCCGTCTCGGTCGGGCCCACCGAGGCGCGCCAGCTGATCGTGCGCGGCCAGGCCAACTTGCTCGACGACCTGCGCGCGATCGAGGACCTGGAGCGGATGCGGCTGCTGTTCTCGGACCTCGAGACGCAGAAGGACGTGATCGACCTGCTTGCCCGCGCCGAGGGCGGCGACGGGGTACGGATCTTCATCGGCTCGGAGAACAAGCTGTTTTCGCTCTCCGGCTCCTCGCTGATCGCCGCCCCGTTCCGCGACGGGTCGCAGACGATCGTCGGCGTGGTCGGCGTCATCGGCCCGACCCGGCTCAACTACGCCCGCATCGTGCCGATGGTGGATTACACCGCGCGGGTGGTCTCGCGGATGATGGACCGCGGGACGTAACTTTTCGCCAGGCAGGTAACGTGCGGTCGTCGGCGTGCTCGATCGATCGCGGGTTCCTTCTCCCAGTGGGAGAAGGACAGGATGAGGGGCGTGACCTCTCCGGAGATGTCACACCCCTCACCCCAACCCTCGCCCTTTGGGAGAGGGGGCAGGCGGCGCTTCTTTCGGCCTCAGCCGCGGATCACGTCCACGATCTGGTAGGTGTCCGGATCGACGATGACGATGTCGTCGTCCACGAGGACGTAGCTGTAATCCTCGTATTCCGGGGCCAGCTCGACGATCGCCGGCGGGAGCCGGTGCAGTTCGTAGCTGCGGGCGATGGCCGTGCCGACCGTGAGCGCGAAGGCGCCGGCCGCCAGCCGCGGCACGCCGCTGCGGAACAGGTCCTGGCGGAACCGGGTGCGCTCGGCGCCGCCGAGACGCCCGTAGGCGCCGCGGGCCTCGCCGCCGCCACGCGGGCCGCGGGCGCCGCGATCGGGACGTCCGTCACGCTCGCCTCGGGCGCCCGGCCCGTCGCGGTCGCCACGTCCGTCGCGGGCTCCGGGGCCGTCACGATCACCCCGGCCGTCACGGGCGCCAGGACCGTCGCGGTCGCCACGTCCATCGCGGTCACCGCGCGCGCCCGCCTTGTCGTCGCGCGCGCCGGGCTTGCCGCCCGGACCGTCCTCGCGCATCGCACCGCCGCGCTCGGCTCCGCCCGGTCCGGCCC
>NZ_VRUW01000126.1:0-10026 GCF_008039475.1 Methylobacterium sp. WL12
CTCGTTGAGGAACGTGAGGCTGTAGCCGAATAGGATGCCCCAGCCGGCGGCGAGCGCAACGAACAGCGCGATCCAGCGCTTCGAGACGGCACGAACCTGTCCGCCGCCCTGCTCCGCCGGGCCCGCGTCGAGCCCCACCGCCATGGCCATCCCGTCCTCCCCTCAGCGGACCGTGCGCACCGGACGCCGACACCCCTCGCGACCCTCGACCGACGCCGTGTCGGCGCCAAGTCGCCGCCAAGTCGCCGCCCCGCACGTCGGGTCCGGGCACCGGTCGCCAGGACCATCCGCTCCTAGAACCTTTGCGCGAACGCCGCGGGATGCGCCGAATACGCATTGCGGGCGACGAAATGTTAACCGGTCTTCCGTCTCGGGAAATCCCTAAACCGCGCGAATACGGCGGCGTGGCGGCGACGGATTGCCTGTGGGTCTTCGACGTAACACTTCCGACGTTGCATTCGTGCCATGGCGGGGCTGCCGATTCACTGCCATGTTCGGCAGCCGATCCGTTCAGGACGCGCCTTCGAGGCACCCGATCCCCCGCGATGAGATGCTTCGCCACGGCCCTTGTGATCGCCCTCGCCGTCGGGCCGGCCGCGGCGCAGACGCGGCAGGCGACGCCGCGGATCGCCTGCGCCGACGCGATGGCGCTGGTGAAGCGCGGCGGCGACGTGACGATCGCGGTCGGCGCCGGACAGCCCGAGCGCGTCGTGCGCGACCGCAGCTTCTGCGACCTGTCCGAGATCGCCGAGCTCCGTCTCGTGCCTACTCGCGACAACCCGCAATGCCCGATCGGCTATCGCTGCCGCGAGCCCGGCTTCGAGGATTGGAACTGGTAGGCCGCCCGTTCACGCGCGGTTGAGCGTCGCGCGCCTCTTGGTGCCACGATCTCGCCACGACCCGCCTTCACTGCCGCCGGGAGGGCTCCGACAACGGAGCCGACCACCAAGATCACCGGGAGACGCGCGTGGCCGCACTTCGAAGCGGGCTCGGCTTGCAGGCCGTGCTCACGGCGCTTGCCGCCCTCGTGCTGCTGGCGGCGCCCGGCGTGCCTTCCCCGCCGCTCTACGTGTCGCTCGCGGGCTTCGCGATGGCCGGCATCCTGCTCGCCTCGGCCAACCTCTCCGCCTACCTGAAGGTCTTCGTCGCGGTCTACGGGATCGGCTACCTTGTGCTGGCCGGTGGCAAGACCCTGGCGGCGATGAGCCTGCTGCCGCCGACGCTGGCCGCCCTGCTGCCGCCGGCCTTCGCGGCCACCGGTGCTGTCGTGTTCGGCGGCCTCGTCCTCGCGATCTCCTACCTCAAGCCGATCCGCGCAATCACCCTGATCGCCGACCCCTACTTCGCCAGCCGCGAAGCGCCGACCGCGGAGATCGGCCCGTTCCGGTTCTTCGGCAATACCGAGGGCAAGGTCGGGCAGCGGCTGGTGGCGCTGTCGATCTTCATCACCTTCGCGCAGGTGGCGCTGCAGCTGCGCCTGAACTTCTGGTTCCGAGACCTGTTCAACGCCCTGCAGGAGTACAATGCCGACGCGTTCTGGTACCAGCTCGTCTGGATCTTCGCGCCGCTGGCCACGGTCTGGGTCGTGGTCGGCATGTTCGACACCTTCGTCGACGCGTCGCTCCACCTGCGCTGGCGCACTTGGCTGACCCGAAGCTTCTACGAGCGCTGGCTCGACGGCGGCACGCATTACCGCATCCCCTTCACCGGCGAGCACGCCGACAACCCGGATCAGCGCATCCAGAGCGACGTCAACCTGTTCATCTCGCAGACGACGACGCTCTCGATCCGCCTGCTGTCGCAGGCCGCGACCTTGGTCTCGTTCATGGTCATCCTGTGGGGGCTGTCGCGCGACTTCGTGCTTCCGTTCACCGACACCGTCGTGCCGGGCTTCCTCGTCTGGCTCGTGGTCGGCTACGCCCTGGTCGGCACCTGGCTGACGCATGTGATCGGGCGGCCGCTGATTGGTCTCGACTTCCGGCAGGAGAAGGTCGAGGCCGACTTCCGCTTCTCGCTGGCCCGGTCGCGGATCTATTCCGAGCAGATCGCGCTGCTGCGCGGCGAGCGCGCCGAGAACGTCAGGCTGAAGAGCCTCTTCCACGAGATCATCCACAACTACCTCGGCATCATCTACCGGCGGATCAAGCTCGGCAGCTTCACGCTGTCCTACAGTCAGATCAGCGTGGTGTTCCCCTACATCCTCGCGGCGCCGAGCTACTTCCTGAAGAAGATCACCCTCGGGCAGTTCCAGCAGACCGGCGACGCCTTCTCGAGCGTGCAGTCGTCGCTGTCGTTCTTCATCAACTCCTACGTCACGATCGCGGCCTACAAGGCCAACACCAACCGTCTCGCGTCGTTCAAGCGCGCGATGACGCTGGCCGAGGCGTATTCCGCGGCGACCGACGGGCTCGGCCACGGCAACGCCAGCAAGGCCGACGTGACCGCCACGGGGCTGACCCTCGCCCTGCCCGACGGGCGGACCATCGTCACAGCCGACGGCCTGTCCCTGACCAAGGGCGCGGCGACCCTGCTCACCGGCCCGTCCGGCTCGGGCAAGTCGACCCTGTTCCGTGCCATCGCCGGCATCTGGCCGTTCGGCAAGGGCCGGATCGACGTCCCGGCCGGCCAGTCGGCCCTGGTGCTGCCGCAGCGCCCCTACATCCCGCTCGGAACCCTGCGCGGCGCCGTGTGCTACCCGAACACTACGGACCAGTTTCCGGACGCTGCGATCCGCGAGGCCCTTGTCGCGGCGCAGCTGCCGGCGCTGGCCGACCGCCTCGACGAGATCGACGCCTGGGACCAGCGCCTGTCCGGTGGCGAGCAGCAGCGCCTGGCCATCGCCCGCGCGGTGCTGGCCAAGCCCGAATGGCTCTTCCTCGACGAATCGACCGCCGCGCTGGACGAGGCGAGCGAGGCCGGCATCTATCGCATGCTGCGCGAGAGGCTGCCCGGGACCACGATCGTCTCGATCGGGCATCGCTCGACGCTGCACGCGCACCACGAGCGCCGGGTCGACATGCAGGCGACGGGTGACGGATTGTTCAGCCCGCGCGAGCTTCGCGCCGTCGCGCCGGCCGAATAGAGCATCCGCCGCAACGAAGGCTCGCATGTCGAGCCGGCTTTTCAATGATCGAAGGGCGAGACGGGACGAATCACCAATCGCAATTGCCGATCGGGAATAAGAAAGGAACCCTCACGCAGTCGTGACGTTTGTACCCCGCTATCAAGAAACTGCGGAGAAACGCATGACCAAGATCACGACTTTCGCCAGCGCCGCCGCCCTCGTCCTGATGTCGTCGGCAGCCTTCGCGGCGCCCTGCTCGACCGGGACCACGGTCACGCCGAACAAGGACGCCAGCAAGTCCTCGACGGTCGATCCGAGCGCCACCGCCAACACCAGCCCCGGCGCCAAGGGCGAGTCCCCCGGCACGGTCGGCGCGATGAACAAGGCGGGCTCCGCCGCGACCGCCACCTCGCCCGCCGACGTGAACGCGCAGGACAAGGGCAAGCCGACCGCCGCGCAGGCCGCCAGCAACGATTGCTGATCGACTTCGATCGCAGCTGAGATTGCGCCCGCTCCGGGAGACCGGGGCGGGCGTTTTCGCGCGTTTAGAGCATGTTGCATGATCTCCGGATCATGCAACATGCTCTGTCCTATTGCGTGGTCGCATTTTCTTCACGCGAGCCGGCGTCCACCTCGCTCGAAAATGCTTTAGCCGCGCAGCCCCGTCGCCACGAGGGCGCACTTCCGGATTGCGTCCACGTCCGGCGCACCGGGCTTCACCACCCAGCTTCCGCCGACGCAGAGCACCGCACCGAGCGCCAGCCATTCCGGCGCCGTCGCCTCCGAGATGCCGCCGGTCGGGCAGAACCGGACCTGGCCGAACGGCGCGGCCAGCGCCTTCAGCGCCTTGATCCCGCCCGAAGCCTCCGCCGGAAAGAACTTGAACCGGTCGAGCCCGTGGTCGAGGCCGCGCATGATGTCGGCGGCGTTCGAGACCCCCGGTAGGTAGGGGATGCCGCGCTTCAGCGCCGCCTCGGTGAGCGGCGCGGTGAGGCCCGGGCTGACGATGAAGGTCGCGCCAGCCTCGATCGCCGCGTCGAGGTCGCGCTCGTTGAGCACTGTTCCGGCGCCCACCACCGCGCCCTCCACCCGCGACATCGCGCGGATCACGTCCAACGCCGCCGGCGTGCGCAGGGTGACTTCGAGCGCTGTAAGCCCGCCCTCGACCAGGGCGCGGGCGATCGGCTCGGCGTGCTCGACCTCCTCGATCACGAGGACGGGGATCACGGGGACGGAGCGCATCAGCGCGTCGATGCCGGTCATGGTGCGTTCCTTGTCCATTGATCTCAAAGGCCGGCGGCGGCGAGCATCGCCGAGGCGCCCTGCTCGGCTCCGTCCGCGCCGTGGCGCATGAAGGCGAACAGCTCGCGCCCGGTGCCGGTGGCCGGCGGCGGTGCCACGGCGTCGTCGCGGGCGGCGAGTTCGGCGTCGTCGACGAGCACCTGCAGCAGGCCCTCTTCCGCGCTGAGGCGCACGATGTCGCCGTCGCGGATCTTAGCGATCAGGCCGCCGCCCAGCGCCTCGGGGCTGAGGTGGATCGCCGCCGGCACCTTACCTGAAGCGCCCGACATCCGCCCGTCGGTGACGAGGGCGACCTTGTGGCCGCGATCCTGGAGGACGCCGAGCTGCGGTGTGAGCTTGTGCAGCTCCGGCATCCCGTTGGCGCGGGGACCCTGGAAGCGCACCACCACGACCACGTCGCGCTCGAGCTCGCCCGCCTTGAACGCCTTCAGCACGTCGTCCTGGTGGTCGAAGACGCGGGCCGGCGCCTCGATCGTGCGGCGATGCTCCTCGACCGCGCTGGTCTTGAAGGTGGCACGGCCGAGGTTGCCCTTGACCAGCCGCATCCCGCCGTCCGCCTGGAACGGCGCGGCGGGCTTGCGCAGCATCGTGTCGTCCAGGCTCTCGGGCACCGCATCCTCGAACGTGAGGTCGTCCCCCGAGAGCTTCGGGTCGCGGGCGTGGTCGCGCAGGCGCGCACCGGACACGGTGAGGATGTCGTCGTGCAGCAGCCCGGCATCGATCAGGCTCGCCATGACGAAGCTCATGCCGCCGGCCGCGTGGAAGTGGTTCACGTCGCCCGAGCCGTTCGGGTAGACGCGGGCGATCAGCGGCACCACGGCCGAGAGCCGGTCGAAATCCTCCCAGTCGAGGACGATGCCGGCGGCGCGCGCCATCGCCGGCAGGTGGATCGCGTGGTTGGTCGAGCCGCCGGTGGCGAGCAGCCCCACCACCGCGTTGACGATCGCCTTCTCGTCGATGCAGCGCCCGAGCGGCCGGTAATCGTTGCCCGATGCGCCGATCTCCGACAGGCGGTGGATCGCAGCGCGCGTGACCGCCTGGCGCAGCTTGGTGCCCGGGTTGATAAACGAGGCGCCCGGCATGTGCAGGCCCATCACGTCCATCATCATCTGGTTGGAGTTGGCGGTGCCGTAGAACGTGCAGGTGCCGGCGCCGTGATAAGAGGCGGATTCGGATTCCAGCAGCTCCTCGCGGCCGACCTTTCCCTCGGCATAGAGCTGGCGGACGCGCTGCTTCTCCTTGTTGGCGATGCCGGTCGGCATGGGGCCTGCCGGAATCAGGATCGTCGGCAGGTGGCCGAAGCGCAGCGCGCCGATGATCAGGCCCGGCACGATCTTGTCGCAGATGCCGAGGAGCGCGGCGCCGTCGAACATGCCGTGGCTCAGCGCCACCGCGGCCGACAACGCGATCGTGTCGCGCGAGAACAGCGACAGCTCCATGCCGCGCTGGCCTTGCGTGACGCCGTCGCACATGGCCGGCGTGCCGCCCGCGACCTGCGCCGTCGCGCCGACCTCGCGGGCGAACAGCTTGATCTGCTCGGGGTAGCGTCCGTAGGGCTGATGCGCCGACAGCATGTCGTTGTAGGCGGTGACGATGCCGATGTTCATCGCCCGGCCCGAGCGGATCGCGGCCTTGTCCTCGCCCGACGCCGCGAAGCCGTGGGCGAGGTTGCCGCAAGCGAGCGTCGGCCGATGCACGCCGGATTCGCGCTCGCGCCGGATCAGGTCGAGGTAGGCGGCCCGGGAATCGCGCGAGCGCGCGACCACGCGCGCCGTCACGGCCGCGACCACCGGATGGATCTCTGTCATCGCAAGTCCTCTCGACGGCCCGGATGCGAAACGCTCCGGGGCCGTCCTGTGCGCTGCCGACTTTGGGCCAGCCGACGAAGATACAAGCCCCTACGCCTCCGAGCCGACCGCAAGATGGCAGGACAGACCGGGGACTTAAGTCTCAATACTGCCAGAAGATCCGCTGCAGCTCCTTGGTGTCGCTGGTCTTGGTCAGCGCCACCGCCGCGAGGATCTTGGCCTTCTGCGGGTTCAGGTCGTGGGCGACGACCCAATCGTAGCTGTCGTCCGGCTGCTCGGCGTTGCGCAGGACGAAGCCGTCGGGCACGCGCGAGGAGCGGATGATCAGCGTGCCCTTCGCGCGGATGTCCTTCAGCGTGTCCACGAGGTAGGCCGGCACCGAGCCGTTGCCGGTGCCCGCGTTGACGATCGCCTTGGCGCCGGCGTCGACCGCGGCCTTGTAGGCGCCGGGGAACATGTTGCCCGAGCCGTAGACGATGGCGACCAGCGGCAGCGCGTCGATCGTGTCGATGTCGAACTCGGAGCTGGTGCCGTGGCGCTTGTCGAGGCTGCGGAAGAAGTAGGTCTTGCCCTCGACCACCATGCCGAGCGAGCCCCACTGGCTGAAGAACGCGCTCGGAACGATGTTGGTGCGCTTGGTGGCGTCGCGGCCGGACTGGATCTGGTCGTTCATCGTCACCATGACGCCCTTGCCGACCGCCTCCTTGCTGCCGGCCACCGCGACCGCATCGAGCAGGTTGAGCGCGCCGTCGGCGGAGATGGCGGTGGAGGGGCGCATCGAGCCGACCACGACGATCGGCTTGTCGGTCTTCACCACGAGGTTGAGGAACAGCGAGGTCTCCTCGAGCGTGTCGGTGCCGTGGGTGATGACCACGCCGTCGACGTCGCTCTGCTTGACCAGCTGCGACACGCGTTTGGCCAGCTGCACGAGCTGCGCGTCGGTGAAGCTCTCGGAAGCGATCTGGAAGACCTGCTCGCCGCGGACGTTGGCGATGGCCGACATCTGCGGCACCGCCGCGATCAGCTTGTCGACCCCGACCTTGGCCGCCTGATACGTCGCGCTGTTGGCCGCGTCCGCGCCGGCGCCGGCGATGGTGCCGCCGGTGGCGAGGATCACCACGTTCGGCTTGCCGACCTTGGCCTCCACCGCCGCGTCGGACATCTCGCGCCCGATCGCCGCCCCGGGCAGCGACAGGCTCGCGAGGAGAAGGGCCGCGAGCGCGGCGCACCGGCTGGATCTGACAGGAAGCATCGACACCCCTTCGTATGGATCGCCGCGGCGCGGCGCACCGGCCGCATCGTAGGCCGGCCCATCCGCGAGGCAAGAACGAAGCCGTTCGTTCGCGCGACCGAGCCGCGCGACCGTCACGCCGGATCGAAGCGGCAGCTTGAGCGTTGAAGACGGGTCGTCCCCCGGGAAAGGCGCCGCCATGCTGACCTTCGCCAGCCTTCTGCGGGAAGTCGAGGCCAACGCCCCCGCCCGCGAGGCGATGTCCCTCCTCGACACGGCGCTCGCCCGCCGCACCTCCGACGAGCAAGGCGCGTTCTGGCGGGCGATCGACATCTACTACGTGTCTCGCAAGGCGCCCGGCGCCGAGGCGAAACCCGAACCGCCTGCATTGGTCGCTGCGACGCAGGCACCGTAGCGCCCGCGCTTCATCCGTCCGTGTCCACGCTTCGGTCACGTCGGACTTGCGCGCCGGCCTCGCTTCGGCCGATCACGCGGGACGCGCGGTCGCCAGCGGCCCGGATCAAGCAGGAACCCCATGTCCGAACCCGACGACGAGCCGCTCGACGCCGTCTCGCGCCTCTACGCGAAGATGCTGGCGATGGAGATCGTGATGGGCGTGCTGATCGGGCGCCTGTCCGAGGAGGACCCGGAGGTGCGCGAGGACGTGAAGCGCGACGTCGCCGTTCTCCTGGCCGACATGCCGATCGATGGCGCAAGCGAGGAGCTGATCGCCGGCGAAGTCCGGCGCGCCGCGGAGGCCATGACCAGCGTGCGCATCGCCTGAAATCCGCGCCGTCAGGCGAAGGGGTTCTTCACCACCGTCGGCGCGGTCGTCGATTCGGCGACCTCGGCCGGCAAATCCGCTGCCTCGAGCGCGGCGACCACGGCGTCGACCGTGGCCTTCAGCGCGCGCGCCTGCGCCAGGCCGGCCTTGTCCCGCGTGATGTCGAGGGAGCCGTGCAGCGCGATCGTGTCGGGGCCGTTCTCGAACGCCAGTGCGCCGACGGTCCTCACCGCCGCCGCATCCGCAAAGGGCTCGAAGGCGGGCTCGCCATCCTTGGGCTTCGTCATCGCAAAGGATCCTCAGAAGATCGAGCGGAGCAGCTGGCGCAGGGCGCGATGCAGGGCGCGCGCGGCCTCGTGGCCGAGCCAAGCGCGCCAAGTCTGCTCCCGACCCTGGGGGCGGTGGTCGGCGACGTCGTCGCGGGAATAGGCGCGCGGCTCGGGAAGCGTCATCGCCGAGGCCTTCTGGCTCGGCGACAGCGACGGGAACGCGTCGATCCCGGCGACGCCGCGCAAGGCGTCGAGGGAGATCGCCTGCCAGGTCCCGCCCGCATCGTTGGGCGCAAGGTAGGCGCCGCCCTCCCCCGCGACCGGATCGTAGATCGCCTTGAACATCTGGCTCGGCACCAGCACGCGGCCGTTGATCGAGGCGAGCGCGTCGCCCGCATAGACCGGCCCGGTCACGACGAAGAGCTGCCCGCGCCGGGTCGCGAGCCGGCGCGTGCTCTCCTCGATCGCCGCCCAGAGGCTTCGGTTCAGGGCGCGGTTCTGCGGGACGACGTTGGCCAGGCTGAAAGATTGTGCCTGCGCCGCGCCGGTCGGCATGTCGCCGGCCGGCGCGAGATGGCCCCGGTCGAACCCGCTGCGGACGTAGTCGTCGAGCCGCGCGCGCTCGTCGGCGGGGACGCGGTCCTCGTCGTGGAAGGCGTCGATCCGCTCGACCCGCCGCGCGTCCGAGACGCTCGCCCGGGTCAGCCGTTCGGCGGCGTAGAGCGGCGCGCGCGCCACCCCGGAATGCAGCACCGCATAGGCGTCGAAGCAGAGGGGCAGCGTCTTGGCGGCGAGCTTCGGATTCGTCAGTTCAGGGGAGCGGTTGTCGACGAACAAGGCCGGGCAGCGTTCCGCGGCGCGAACCGGACCGAGGCCGAGGATCAGGGCGACGAGGGCGATTCGTCCGCGGCTCAAGAGCACGCGCGAACCCTGCGCGGCCCCGACGGCGTCGGGCGCTCGCGCCAGGTGCAGGGGCGACCGAGCGTGCCCTCGAATGGGCGGACGTCGCGGTCGGGGGCGCCCGGCACGGTGCGAACCGGGCAGTCGCCGAGAAAGGCACACGCGAACGTGAACACGTCGTCGACCGGGCGCGGCTCGGCTTCCGCGCGCGCGCTGAAGACGAAGGCGAGAATCGATAGGAATCCGGACAGCACAGCACGGAGCAACGCGGGCCTCATGTGGCAGCGAGGGCACGAAAGTGGGAAAATCCAGGGATGAAACATTGATCGGATCCCACAAGGTCCGTAATTGGCATTATCATGACAGCGGCCGTACCAACGTTCCCGCGAGCGGGCGACGGCGAAACCGGCCGGAACGACCCCGTCGTCATAGGGGAGGTGGACCGCGCATCGGCCGCCTCGGATCGACGCGGCCTGCCACGGATGCCCTTCGGGCCGGAAGTCATAGCGAGCGAGTGGTTCATTGACACGTCAAGAAACATCCCCCTCGATTTTGGACGGTTTGTCTGAGACGTCTGCGTTGCGTCTGTTGCCGGAGAGCGACCTTCCGGCGGTTGCGGAGGCGGTTCGGTCTGAGATGATCGAGACCGTGTCGGTGACGGGCGGGCA
>NZ_VRUW01000127.1:0-9997 GCF_008039475.1 Methylobacterium sp. WL12
TCCTTGAAGTACCTATTAATTACTATCTCCAAAATGAAGTCGAGAGATATAATTAATCCAGTCAAAAGCGTGGCACTTGAGAAACAAAAAACGACAGCATTCTTGAGACTTTGAATACCGCTATGATTTATTTCAGAGAAGAAGGCAGCAGGGTTCGCGACAAGATTTTTCCAAATCGGAAATAATTTAAGTAGAGCCTTAAGAAAAGGAAGTTTTTCTTGAATGTATTTGCCAACGTAGGCGGCATCAATCATGTCCGTATCCGAATTCGCTAAGTTATTCGAAAATAGCACGGAGTGTTTATGCAGTTCTAAGTTTTTTTAAATGTCAAATATTAGACGACATGCAGCCAAGCGTACGGACGATAAGAAGCAGCGCGTCGGCGTGCCTCAAGCCGGGTAGTCTGTCGCCCTCAGCATTTCCTATGCCTTTCCTTGGTTCGCGAAACCCGTGACTTGTGGAATTTTTTGCGGCAACGCCGCGCATCAACCAGCACGAGAAGTACGACCGTTTGCTAGCCCGAGCCGAGATGGCCAACGATCGGTCAACAGCTACTTTCAAAAATCAACGACGGCGGTAAGGCCGCTAGAATGGGTCGGACATGGAACGTCTGCTTCGGGCCGGAAAGCCAAAGTCCGATTGCCACCTCAAGCCGAAGTTGCCCTATGGCAGACCTGGGGCTGCTTCCGGGAAGCGCCCATGGCGAAACAGGCGACTTGGTTGGGTCGAAGGCGGAATGACCGCTTCAGGGTGAAGGGGTAGGGTCCGCTCCCCACCCTTTGCAGACGGTCACCCGCGGCAGATTTGGACCACCAAGCCACGGATCGACGGTAGGCGATGCGCCTACTGCGCCTCGTCGGCGCCAACCATCCGCACAGTCGCGCCAAGCCGGCTCCGGTCCAGCCCCTTCGCGATGTAGCGCTCCTCCACCCGGGCAACCTGCACCGGCGCCGGGGCATGCCCCACGATGCTCAGATCGCCCCGCACAGCCCGTTCAAGCTCAGATCTCACCGCGCCATCCGCCAGGACAGCGAGGCCGCCCACGGTCCCAACCACGAGGATGCTGCGGGTGATGATGGAGGTGAGGGTGAGCATGGGGTGTCCTGAGCCTGCCGGGACCGTAGCAGGGCCGCGGGGACCGGGATGCAGCGCGGCGAGCACAGAGAGCGGCCGAATGGGTCCACGGGCCTTACGGGGCAGCCTTCAGCCGAGAAATGGTGCTGTGGCTCACATTGTAGCTCCGGCCGATCTCAGCACAGCTCTCGCCGGCCTCCCGCCGTGCCAGGGCCTCCCGCTGCTGGTGCGCCGTGAGCTTCGGCTTCGGGCCAGAGCGGATGCCGCGTTCCCGAGCCCGTCTCAGCCCCTCCCCCGTCCGCGCCCGGATCAGCTCGCGCTCGAACTCCGCGAGGCCACCGAGGATCGTGACCATGAGCCGCCCGTGCGCCGTGGTCGTGTCGGCCCAGGCATCCGCGAGCGACCGGAAGCCTGCGCCGCGCCGCGTGATCTCTTCGAGGACGTTGAGGAGGTCACGGGTGGAGCGAGCCAAGCGATCGAGGCGGGTGACGATGAGCACGTCGCCGGTGCCAAGGCGGCCGATCGCGCGCTGGAGCGCGGCTCGGTCCGCACGCGACCCGCTGGCAGTCTCCTGGAAGACCTTGGAGCAGCCTTCGGCCGTCAGGCGCTCGACCTGGGCTGCAAGGCTCTGATGGTCCGTCGAGACGCGTGCATAGCCGTAAATCATGCCTCAGTCGCGCACAGGGATCGTGCACGAATAATGAAGTGCGATCTCAGTGGCTTCGCTTTCGTGCATAATCCCTAGATCATGCACCCCGATGACGTTGCGGTGAAGCTACGCCAGGCATAAAGGTTCCCTTTTGCGCGGCCAGGATATGGCTTTACACCAGCTTGAGTTGTCGAGGCGATGGCTTATGCTCAATGACGCGAATGATGGTACGCTCTTTTCTCAAGCCTTTGTTGTTTCTGACCTGTCGTTCTCTAACTTCACAAATAAGACAATCATTTTTTCCGAAATAAATCTCGTTATTCGATATCTTGTTTAAGAATTCAGTATCTTCGATGCTGGCCGTGAACGGCTCTCCCCCATCCGTCAACCGCCATTTGTTCTCTTCTTTGAAGCTAAGAGAAATAATCTGCAGAACCATAGGCCGAGTAGAGTCGGCGAGTTCTTCATCTTGATCGTCGGAGATATCGAACGATGGTATATCTTCCCGTGTCAGGGAAAGCTCCTGACGATCATTCTGGCGCGCAGCAATAGATGTAATCCCGTCCCGTTGGAGGGTACTCACTAATCGTTTCGCATGATTGCGGACGGCAACGTTCTCAGCCAGTTCTACAGTCCGGCGGTTAGTCATAAAATAGTTATCGCCGATATGAATCGTAACCGATCCATCATCTTGATACTCTATTTTCTCAGGCTTACGCCCCTTAAGCCATTTAAGTAACGCAAATAAACCGCCGCCAACAAACGTCCCGGCGGCTCCAATACCGCCGCCAATCTTCAGGACGAGATCGGCGAGCTCTTGAGCAGCAGCAATACCGTCTTTGTGATCCTTGGCATAATTAAATATAGACTCGATGAGTTGCTGCCATAATGACAGGTCGACCTCGAACGATCCTTCTGCGGTGGCTCGGACCTTAACAGCCACCTTAGCAGCGGAACCGTTGATGACCTCATTTGCCGATTGCAGCAGATCACCTATAGACAGGAGCGCCGGCGCAAAATCTTGAACGTCGATTTCGCCGTTCTCAACAGCCGGGCCCCTGAATATTAATGTAAAGTGTGCTTCACTCATTGACGAGGCACATACGATCAAGACAAATCGAGGTCAACATATTTCGGTGACTCCAGCAGCGGACTAATGAATGAAACCGTATCTTCGACCACTGCCCATGATGTGAGTCCCAACTAGTCTGTCCCGAAAGGATCGGTCGAAATCTTCAATTTCAAGTAGGCGAATTGTGAACCCGCCTTTTCCTTTTTGAAAAACGATTACCTTGCCATCGTAAATATCCAAACCAGTTTGTTCTGGGATGGGCAATGTCATCTTTTCCATTG
Source organism: Methylobacterium sp. WL12 (assembly GCF_008039475.1). Lineage (NCBI taxonomy): Bacteria > Pseudomonadati > Pseudomonadota > Alphaproteobacteria > Hyphomicrobiales > Methylobacteriaceae > Methylobacterium > Methylobacterium sp. WL12. The sequence continues at coordinate 3,077 of NZ_VRUW01000127.1, forward strand.
AGTTATTCCCATACCGATAGTTTCTTGTAATTGGACCACCGGTTGGTGTCAGGTATGTTATCTCTCCGAAAGTCGAATTTTTAACTTTGGCTGCGGGGGTAGAAAAGCCAAAATATCTATGAACCAGCCAAGGTAGGTCGATTTGATTGCCGGGTTTATCGTCACCGCGATTTCGGGTCACATAGCCGGCCTCTGTCCAAAATATGTCGAAATCTACAGGGTCCAAATCCTCGTCAGCTTCTTCTGCTTTCGGCGGCGGCTCGTAATTTTTTTTCCACAGTACTTCGTACCGATCGATTATATCTGCCAGTGGGGTGGCATTGTCCCAAAGCGACCGGGCGTCGATATAAGACGGCCTGAACGTCCTTCGAAAATGGTCTTTGGAAGCGGCAAAGAGACTGATCCCACATTCAATATTTCGGATTAGACCGCCGCTTGAGAAATTACCGGAGCCGGATACCATCCCGTATTTTTCAGTCGGCGCATTTCTGAAAAATGAAGTCTTCATATGAAAGTCGCGGCGAGGAATGAAACGGTCTGCTTCAACAACGTAAGACCCATCAAACACTTTGACAGATGTATTAGCCTTGCCGGCGATAAATCGTAAAGCTTGAGGATGAGTCCGACCGTAATCGATGCCAAAAAGCCACCTGGTTGTCACATCATTCCAAAATGTGCTGCCCATCGACATATCGTACTGAGCGGCTCCGGAATTTGTTGCATAGGCAAAGCAAAGAAGGGCATCTTGAGGTAGTACGCGACTACGGAGATCCTTTATTTGCGACAAAGTCGTTTTTTTATGTTCGTCTGAATGTAGAAATCCGCGAATGCGCATGCCAGTTAAGCCTTAGATCGTGCGAGATTTAGTTCAAGTAATCTTTGTACGGCATCGTCGTCAGATATATCGACAGGCCAGCCATATGCATGAGCAACGGCGGCATCAAGATCATTGTGAAGCGTGTTCAACCATTCCGGGCGTGAGTTGTATAGCTTAGTCAATGTCCGTGATTGAAGTTCGCGTTTTGCGTCGGTATCGCGGGGTTCAATTGTTACGGGGTAGCCAAGTGCGGGATCTAGATTGTTGAGAATAAGCTCGGAAGGGTTGAGCCACTTCTCGCGATATTCATTCAAGCGAGCTGCTGCCTTATCTATTTCCTGTGCTCGGATATCTGTTGCGTAGTCCGACGGCGATTTATCTGGCTCTAGCCCGACCGGAAACGGGAACGTCTCAAATGTTGTACTTGGAGTGTATCTAGGATCGTTGCCTACACCTAAGAACGTACAAAGGCGTAGTGACCAAAGTTCGTGAAATCGGCTATGTAGTATACCAAAGATTGTATCGTCGTCACGGGGGACAGCGATAATCATGTTGTCAGGTAATACCTCTTTCGGAACAAAACGAAATACTCTGTGCTTTGAAACTCGTGCGGTGGCTATATACCTTTTCAATCCTGCGAGTTTCGCGCGCATAGCGGGTCGTGGGTTCCAGTGTCTCCACCAGAGTTGAAGAGCTTCCGGTTGATTCATCTGCGCACGATGTAACTTGACTGTTTTTATGTAAGCGAAGGGTGCCTCGTACATAGATGCATCAAATTCCGATAGTTCATTAAAATCAATGATGAAACGATCCAGAGGACGATTTACAAGTTCATCACCTACAAGGTAAGGCACGACAACGTCACTGTTGGGCCGCCTATTAGGATTGCCAGATTTGGCTAACATGTCTTTGGCTGTAGTTAAATCGACTACAAAACTAGCTAAAGGTAATCCAAGACGTAGTGCGTCTGATTTATTTAAGCTTCCTCTTGGTACGACTCCTTGAAACGCCGATTTTGTATTTTGCGAGAGCTTATTCGCGAGCGTTAAATTCGCACCTGTAGTTCCTGTCCTGGCAGTAAGATCAGAAAAAATCTCGTCTACCTCTATGCCATCAAGAGAGCTTTGTTTTTCCATGCCTTTGCGTGTGAAGCAGGTTATCGCAACCCTCACTGACGCTCCGTCGACCGTCCAAGGCTCGTCCGACCACGCGCGGAACACGTGATTGTTTCGGAAGATTGGCTTCAACACCTCTCTGCTTTGGCCACCAGAAATTGAGTTGGTCGACACAAAGCCTGCATATTTTGCGTTCAGTCCTAAGGCGACGTCTGCCTTGTAGAACCAGAAGCATACGAAATCAGCGCCATCAGGGACGACGCGTCCGTACGTTGCCCTTAGTTTTGAAACGTATATTTGCCCTAATTCTGGCTGCATCTTTCTGCTGCCAAGAAATGGGGGGTTGCCGATGATGACATCTGCATCTGGCCAAACAGTAGCAGCGCCTTCGTCATCGAGTAGTGCGTCTTTGCATTGAATATTTTCAAGGGATTTCAGGATGGGATTTTCGCTAACCCCGAACCCATTTTTCCGCATCCATTGGATCTCGCCGATCCATACTGTGACGCGGGCTAACTCTGCGGCATACGGGTTCAGCTCGATGCCTTGTACGGCTTCCGGGCCGACCGTAGGGAGCTGCTTGCCGAAACCCATGGCCTCCGCGTCCAGGTTGACGCGATGCTCGATGTCTTTCAGCGCGAGAAGGGCCAGATAGAGGAAGTTGCCTGATCCGCACGCGGGATCGAGCACTCGGAAGGTCTTCAGCCGTTCCAGGAAGCCGTTCAGAAGCTCCTGCTTTCGCTTGGCACTCGTGCGCGGCTTTTGGATCGACGCCTTAACGACTTCCCATTCCCGCCATAGGGGATCAATGATGACCGGCCGGACGATCATCATGATCTTTTCGGGGTCGGTGTAGTGCGCACCAAGCTGCGAGCGCTTGGCTGGATCGAGACCGCGTTCGAACAGCGTGCCGAAGATCGAGGGATCGATGTCGGCCCAGTCGAGGGCAGCCGCCTGCCCGACAAGCTCCAGTTCGTCGCGCGTTAGGGCAATCGCCGTCGCGTCATCAAACAAGCCGCCGTTGAACCATTTGATCTCGTCAACGCCGAACAGGCCGCCTCTCTTCATTGACGCGAACAGCTGCGAGAAGAGCTTTTCCGACAGCTCCGGTCGCGTATGGGAGCGATCGAGTATTTGGGTGAATAGCTGGCGCGGCAGCAGGTTGATGTCCTCCGCGAACATGCAGAACACCAGCCGGTTGACGAAATGCGCGACCATCTTCGGGTCGAACCCGCGATCATGCAGCCGGATCGCAAGAGACGCGAACTTGTCAGCGACCTCCCGTGTAAGCGCATCAATCGTCTTTTGGGGTCTAAGCCGGTTCGGATCGAGGAACACCCATCGAAGCAGTTCGCGCTTATGCGGGTTGCCGAGTTCTTCAAGCTTGATTTCGTGCGTCTCGGAAACCGTGTTGGTCCAGTTTGTATGGACGATGATCCGGTCCATGTCGGAGACAACGAGCAGCGGCGGATTTTCTAAGGCAACAGCATATTGCTGAAGCTGCGCAAAGGCCGCCTTCAGGTCTTTGCGCTTGCCCTTGTACTCCCAGCCGAAATGCCCCTTCTTCCAGACATCGGCCCATCCTTCGCCGCCGGCCGTCTTCGAAGCGCCGCGCTCGAAGCAATACCAATCGCCCTTTTGATCGGCATCGATCGGGTTTTCGACATCAAGTACCGAGCATAAATCATTGAAGTGGGATTGAGACGCCGACCGCTCTTTCAGCGTCGAATTTTCCCATTTTTTAATAAAATTCTCTGGCGTCATGATTGTTTGATTGTGCCTGATGCTGAGAATTGATCAATCTGTACTAGGCGATTTCGAGCCGATCGTTCTGCGAGAACGGATCGATCTCCATTGTCAGCTTATGCACCACGGCTGTCGGCACCTTGCGGCGCTGATTTTCTTCCTTGCGGATGAACCCGACCGCTTCGAGCTTTGCCAGTGCGCGTGCAGCTCGTCGGCGTTGACCGCTATCTCCATGAGCTGATCCTGGACCTCTCCGAGCTGGAGGGGCAGCTCGGCGTTCTCCGTGGCGAGTTCTAGTGCACAGACGCCGACGAATGGGCCACCTGCCTATCCTCTAACTCGCTGCTGTGGCTTCGAAAACTGCGCTGCCTTGTGCACGTTTTGTCGGCGTCAGAGCACTAGAAGGGTAGGTCGGGCGCAGTCCCGCCTCCCCTCACTACGCACCGGCTCGACTGATCGCGCCGGCTGCCGCCGCGCTCAGGGCAGCGGTGATCGCTATGAAGACGGCGGCCTCGATCACGGATCAGGTCCTCCCTATCTGATCAACGAGCCGATCGAAGCCTTCGCGATAGGACATGCGCTCGCGCTCGCACCACTCGATGAAGGCGTTAGCTGACCGGACGCTGACGCGGGCAGTGAACGAGTAGGTCGGCTCTTCGGTCGGCTTGCGACGCTTCCGAATGGTAGGCTGCGGGTTTCGGTCTACGAACCCGTGCGCTTCTGCGATAGCGCGGTTCGAGGTTGCCGTCGGGGGGGCATGCTCAGGCACAGAGGCCGGGCGGAAGTCGGACAAGCCTGTAAGGCCGGCGGGAATGGGACGGTTCATGCGGCTCTCCCTCAGGCTGCCTTGCGGGTCGCGCGCAGGTTCTCGATCACCTCGCCGGCCAGCGCGTCGGCATTCTCGATCGCCTTATCCAGCCCGTTCACAGCAGCCGGGTCCATCTCTTCTAGGCTCTGCCGGAACGTGAACATGGAACGGTAGGCGGCACGCTCGGCGAGGTCGGTGCCGAACAAAGGCACACCTGAGCCGACCAGGGTCTCACGGATCACGCGCTCATCCCGCGTCGCGAAGCCAGGCTTGGTGCGGGTGAATAGCACGCGGTACGGCCGGGGGCCGACCGCGGCAGCCTGGTCGTCGATGAAGCTGATTGCCCTACGGGCCTGCGATGCATCCATGGCCGAGCCCTGCATCGGAATGATCACGAGGTCGGCCGCCAAAATGGCGGACGCAACCATGAGCGAGGCTGTGCCCTCAAGGTCGGCGATCACGAACTGCTGACGTGCACCCTCGGCCTTCAGCATGCGGGCGATGTTCGAGGAGTCGGCGTGCCCGACGATCTCCACCCCGTTCTTGGTCGGCCCATCCTTCCAGGCAACCAAGTGCCGGTTCGGATCGCAGTCGAACGCCGTCACGCTCGCGCCGTGGCGCGCGAGCGTCGTTGCGAGCACGAGAGACGTGGTGCTCTTCCCCGTGCCCCCTTTCGGGTTGCTGATGACGATAACCGGCATGGCGTAGCTCCGGGCGGCTCCACGAGCCACGACACGACGCACAGCGCCACCAAATCGTTAACGAGCCCTTACGCGACCCTACGGGGCATCCCGTAGATGAGCCTGGCCCTACAGCACGTGCCCCGGCGCCCCGTTGCGTAAAGCGGAATGACTTCATTGACGTCACGAGAAGTGACGTGCCGTCGTAGGATGGCGTGTGTCGTTGCGGGCTGCTCTCGTCACAAGGCTATGGCGACGAAAGTGGTCTCACAAGATCGCGCAAGCTTGTGCGCGTCACGTAACGCCGTTAGGCCTGCCATGACCTGACGGGGTGCGATCATGGGATTTACGAACGCTGAGCGGCAGGCTCGATATCGAAACAAGCTGAAGGCCACCGCACGTGCCTCGCTAGAGGAAACGGTGACGCGCAAACGTCAGGAAATACTGGACGAGTGGGTAAGCCAGGACGATGACCCGGAACGTCGGGATTTCGCGGCTCTGCCCCCACGGACCGGCGAAGCCTTTGAGAGCTGGATCGGCCAGGTCCTCGTCGCCGATCTCGAACATGAGTTCCGCCGCTACCTCGAGGAAGCAAGGCGGCAGAAGCTGCGTGAGCGCGCTGTTACGTAACCGCTTGACTTATCGCCTCCGTCCGGCCGACATGTGCCAGTCCGGTCTATGCCTCAACCGAGTCGTGAGCCGGCATCAGGAGAAATCACTGCCGTGAGCTAGACCCTGGAAAAGCCAACGGCCCCACCCCTGGCAGGGCGAGGCCGTTGAAAACCGAAGTGCTCGTGAGAAGAGCAACAAAACGGTCGTGACTGATCGGGGCAGCGCCCACCTTTCTCACAAGCCATAATTCCCCCTGGGGAGTCAAGACGGGATGGTGATTCCGTCGGCGGTGAGGCTTTGCCTGGACCCTGGAACGCGGCCCTAAGAAGGGTCGAACCGTGCACGCATTCGAAGTGCGGGCAGCCGTTATGGCTGTGCCGCCTATGCCGGCCTTGCGCCGGAGCCTTAGCCCGTGGGCGCCGTCCGCGCCCTCCGGTCCGTACAAGCTGCCCCATGACGTACAGGATCGCCTCACAGCGGCCTTACGTGATTTCCGCAACCGGGATGCCGCCGCGGCGCTCGCGGCCTTCCTGGGCCGTTTCTGGAGCACCCCAGCCCGTCTCGTGCTGGCCTTCCCCATCGATCGGCGTGCCCTGACAGATCACGCGGCCCTCGATCTCACGGAAGCCCGGGTGCGGGGCGCCATCGCGACCTTGAAAGCCATCGGGTTCCTCGATCCCGACCCCCTAAAGGGGTCGGGCTACCGGGCCACGGAAGTCGGCCTGCATCGCAAGCCCGTGCTGTTCCGCTTTGGCTCCGGCTACCGCGAGGCCTTCGCCAGCGCCAACGCCCGGAGCCGGGCAGCTCGGGGAAAAACGGCGCCAGTCCGCCGACCGATCGCGACCCCGCCGGCCACAACACGGCCTGCGATACCGCCGACCCAACTCGCCCAAAGACAAGATTCCCCTGTGAAGGGATTGATTATGGGCGAGCACGGATCGCAACCAGATCTAGACCAAGATCTCGCGGCTGCGCTCGACCGTCTCAAGAGGGCTATCGAGCGGGAGCATGGGCAACCCGGTGCGCCCTATCGTCAGGCCGATCCGGGTTCGATCCGGGGGGCGCTGTGATGTCCGATGATCACGCCCTTATCGCCCTCGGCCGACAGCTCGATGCGCTCGGACAGGCAGGCTCGCGAGGGGG
>NZ_VRUW01000128.1:0-9710 GCF_008039475.1 Methylobacterium sp. WL12
GCAAGCCAACACATCCCCTCGACACGACACTCGATCACCCTGGCGCGGGGTGGAGCAGCCCGGTAGCTCGTCAGGCTCATAACCTGAAGGTCACAGGTTCAAATCCTGTCCCCGCAACCAAACATCATATCCCACATCAGCCGGCTCGCCCAACGCGAGCCGGCTTTTTCGTGTTTTAAGCAGGCACGACGCTAAGCCTTGCCTCTTCACTATCGCGATGATGCAAGGCCTCCCACTCCCGCTCGGAGCAGGGGAGGGGGCTTCTTGCCAGCGATGACATCTTCTACTCGCCTTGCGGCAAGGCGGCAGCGCCGCCGTCCGGGTTCATGCCTTCTACGGGCGGCTTCCGCCGTGGGCGAGGAGGCGCAGCGGGTGCGGTGGCCGCGGTGACGTTGACGCCGAGGCGCGTCGCCAGGGCGAGGGCGCGGTTCTCGGTGACTCGGAGATGGCAGAAGCCGTGGGCGCCTTCGCGCGCATAGGTACGGCAGAGCTGCTCGCGGTCCGAGGAGAACGCGGCCTGCTCCGTCACGATCGGGCGGACGTCCTCGCGCCGCGCCCGCTGGGTCATCAGCTTGTAGTTCTCTCGCACCGCCTTGTCGGCGACGCCCCGGGCCGAGTCGAACTCGGAGGAGCGGGGGATCAGGGTGGCCGCGGCCGGCCCCCACAGGCCGACGGGGGTGGTGGCGCAATCCTGGGCGGAGAACGTGCAGACTGGCGTCGGCCCGAGGCTCGATACCAGCACGCCGCCTTCCGTCACGTCGAACCGCAACGGGCACTCCGCAGCCGCCGCCTCATAACGGGGTACACCTTCCGGCCGGCCCTCCGAGGTCAGGGTGATTGTGCCTCCGCCGCCGAGCGGCACCTTGCAGGTCTCCGTCGGCTGCGAGACTTTGGTGCCCGGCAGCGTGATCCGCGCGGACAAACCCGAGCCGGCGCGCTCGAGCTTGAGGCTGCCGCTCAAGCCGTTGAGCATCAGCTCCTGGCCGACCAGCCCATCTTCCGATGGGGCCTTCAGCACCACGGGGCGCGAGGGGACGACCGGGCGCGGTGCCTCGGGCACGGAGGCCGCGGGATCGTCGGGAAGCGGCGTGCCGGGGATCGGTGCGGCGGGCGGACCCGCCGGGACCCCGCGCGGCGGCACCGGAGGTTTCGCTGCGCGGCCGATCCCGAACAGCTCCTCGAAGAAGTTTTGGGCCGAGGCTTCGCCGGGCATCAGGGCCGCGAGCGCGAAGCAGGGAACCGCGAGAAACGGGATGACGGGGCTGCGGGTCGGACGCATCGGGTCTTTCGGTACGGCGGCAGGTGGCCCGCGCGATGCCGGCCTCGCACCATGCTGGACGCTCTTTACGAAGCGTTAACACGGCTTCGGTGGCGGAGGCGTGGCCGTGGCGCAACAAAATGCAGGCCGGCGGGACGGCGTTCGAGCAAGTCCTGGAGGCGAGTCGGCTCCATAGCGATGCAATGCACGGGCGAAACGAACTCGAAACCCACCGGCCGGCCGCGTTCCGCGTGACGGCGCAAGCACTTGGCGCGATCGCGCATCTCGGAGGCGGCTTTGCCTTGCGAGCCTGCATCGCCCTTCTTATATCCGGCGAGACGCGGGATTAAGCGTGGGATCGGAGCCGTTCGCGGCCCCTGTTCCGGCCCCGGTTCCGTCTCCACATCTTCCAGCACCACACCGCCATGGGCCGAGCTGCTTCGGGGCTCGGCGGTCTGCTTGATCGCAACCAACATAAGGGATCCCACCATGGGTAAAGTCATCGGCATCGACCTCGGCACCACCAATTCGTGCGTGGCCGTGATGGAGGGCTCGCAGCCCAAGGTCATCGAGAACGCGGAAGGCGCCCGCACCACGCCGTCCATCGTCGCCTTCACCGACGACGGCGAGCGCCTCGTCGGTCAGCCGGCCAAGCGCCAGGCTGTCACCAACCCTGACCGCACCTTCTTCGCCATCAAGCGCCTGGTCGGACGCACCTACGACGATCCGATGACGCAAAAGGACAAGGGTTTCGTGCCCTACACGATCGCCCGCGGCGACAACGGCGACGCCTGGGTCGAGGCCGACGGCAAGAAGTACTCGCCCTCGCAGATCTCCGCCTTCACGCTGCAGAAGATGAAGGAGACCGCGGAGGCTCATCTCGGCCAGCCGGTGACGCAGGCCGTCATCACGGTGCCCGCCTACTTCAACGACGCCCAGCGCCAGGCGACCAAGGATGCCGGCAGGATCGCCGGCCTCGAGGTGCTGCGCATCATCAACGAGCCGACCGCGGCCGCGCTCGCCTACGGCCTCGACAAGAAGAAGGCCGGCACCATCGCGGTCTACGACCTCGGCGGCGGCACCTTCGACGTGTCGATCCTCGAGATCGGCGACGGCGTGTTCGAGGTGAAGTCGACCAACGGCGACACCTTCCTCGGTGGCGAGGACTTCGACAACCGCGTGGTCGAGTACCTGACCGCCGAGTTCAAGAAGGAGCAGGGCATCGACCTGACCAAGGACAAGCTCGCCCTTCAGCGCCTCAAGGAAGCCGCCGAGAAGGCGAAGATCGAGCTGTCCTCGGCGACGCAGACCGAGATCAACCTGCCCTACATCACCGCCGACGCCACCGGGCCGAAGCATCTCGCGCTCAAGCTCAGCCGCGCCAAGTTCGAGTCCCTCGTCGACGACCTGGTGCAGCGCACGATCGAACCCTGCCGCAAGGCGCTCAAGGATGCCGGCGTCTCCGCGTCCGAGATCGACGAGGTCGTGCTCGTCGGCGGCATGATCCGCATGCCGAAGATCCAGGAAGTGGTGAAGTCGTTCTTCGGCAAGGAGCCACACAAGGGCGTGAATCCGGACGAGGTCGTGGCCATCGGCGCCGCGGTCCAGGCCGGCGTGCTCCAGGGCGACGTCAAGGACGTGCTGCTCCTCGACGTGACCCCGCTCTCGCTCGGCATCGAGACGCTGGGCGGCGTGTTCACGCGGCTCATCGACCGCAACACCACGATCCCGACCAAGAAGAGCCAGACCTTCTCGACGGCCGAGGACAACCAGAACGCGGTCACCATCCGGGTCTTCCAGGGTGAGCGCGAGATGGCAGCCGACAACAAGCTGCTCGGCCAGTTCGACCTGATGGGCATTCCGCCGGCTCCGCGCGGCATGCCGCAGATTGAGGTGACCTTCGACATCGACGCCAACGGCATCGTCAACGTGACGGCCAAGGACAAGGCGACGAACAAGGAGCACCAGATCCGCATCCAGGCCTCGGGCGGCCTTTCGGACGCCGACATCGAGAAGATGGTCAAGGACGCCGAGGCCAACGCCGAGGCGGACAAGAAGCGCCGCGAGCTCGTCGAGGTGAAGAACCAGGGCGAGAGCCTGGTCCACGCGACCGAGAAGTCGGTGAAGGAGTACGGCGACAAGGTCTCGGAGGCCGACAAGGGCGGCATCGAGACCGCGATGACCGCGCTCAAGACTGCGCTCGAGGGCGAGGACGTCGAGACCATCAAGGCCCGCACGACGGACCTGATGCAGGCCTCGATGAAGCTCGGCGAGGCGATGTACGCGGCCAGCCAGACGCCCGAGGGTGGGCCGGACGCGGCCGCCGGGGCCGAGGCCAAGAAGGACGACGTCATCGACGCCGACTTCTCGGAGGTCGACGAGAAGGACCAGAAGAAGCGGGCGTAAGCTTCGCGCACGAGTTGAAGCGGGGCCGGAGCGATCCGGTCCCGTTTTCGCTTGCGGCGGCGGCGTCCGACCTTCATTCCGGGGCCGCCGACGGCCCCGAAGGTCGGAACGCCGCCGGCCACTGGGACGACCCTTCACGACGACGGCACGACGGCGCCGACTGCCGGGGGCAGGCGGACGGCCGGTTAGGCACTATCGAGGCAAGGCATGTCGAAGCGGGACTATTACGAGATCTTGGGTGTCGCCAAGACCGCGTCGGACGGCGAGATGAAGGTCGCCTTCCGCAAGCTCGCGATGACCTACCACCCGGACAAGAATCCCGGCAACAAGGACGCCGAGATCAAGTTCAAGGAGATCAACGAGGCGTATCAGTGCCTGTCCGACGGGCAGAAGCGCGCCGCCTACGACCGCTTCGGCCACGAGGCCTTCACACAGGGCGGCGGCCAGGGCGGCCCCGGATTCGGCAACGAGTTCGGCGACTTCATGTCGGACATCTTCGACAACTTCTTCGGCGACGGCCGCGGCGGCGGCCAGCAGCAGGCCCGCGGGCGCGGCGGCGCGCCGGGCCGCGAGCGTGGGGCGGACCTGCGCTTCAGCCTGGAGATCACCCTCGAGGAGGCCTTCACCGGCAAGGCCGAGACCATCAAGATCCCGACCTCGATCACCTGCGAAACCTGCGCCGGGTCAGGCGCGAAGCCCGGCTCCAAGCCGCGCACCTGCCAGACCTGCGCCGGCTACGGCCGGGTGCGGGCGGCGCAAGGCTTCTTCGCCATCGAGCGCACCTGCCCGAACTGCCACGGCCGCGGCGAGATCGTCGACGACCCCTGCGCGGCCTGCGCCGGGGCGGGCCGGGTCAACCGCGAGCGGACGCTGGCCATCAACGTGCCGGCGGGCGTCGACGACGGCCTGCGCATCCGCTTGGCCGGCGAGGGCGAGAGCGGCCTGCGCGGCGGGCCGGCCGGCGACCTCTACGTGTTCCTCTCGATCAAGCAGCACGCCTTCTTCCAGCGCGACGGCGCCGACCTGTTCTGCCGGGTCCCGATCTCGATGGTGACGGCGGCGCTTGCCGGCGAGATCACCGTGCCGGTGATCGACGGCTCGCAGACGCAGGTGCGGATCCCGGCCGGCACCCAGACGGCCAAGCAGTTCCGCATCAAGGGCAAGGGCATGCCGGTGCTGCGCGCCCGCGAGGTCGGCGACCTCTACATCCAGGTCTTCGTCGAGACGCCGCAGAACCTGACCAAGCGCCAGCGCGAGTTGCTGCAGGAGTTCGGCCAGACCGCGTCCGACGACAACCACCCCGAGGCCGCTGGCTTCTTCTCGAAGGTGCGCGACTTCCTCGGCGGGTTCGGCGGCACCGCCCGCCCGTAACCCTGTGCAGACCCCGCGGCGTCCACCGGATCAAATCGTCGCCGGCCCGGTTGAGCCTGTGGCCGAGACCGGTTCGATCGGTGCAGGCATGTGTGATCGCATTGTGCTAGGCACGGGCGCGACCTTGCCTGTAAGACAAGTGCCGACCGTCGCGTTCACTGCCGGGATCGCCTTTCGGTGATCCAACCTGAAGGAACACCGGACTTGCCGCCGCTACGTCGTTCCAGTGCGAAAACCTCGTCCGTGAACGCGAAGGTGCGGCGCGATCCGCTGGAGGACGAGGCGCGGTTCCTCAAGTCCTGGCTCGAGCGCCCACTCGTCACCGGCTCGGTCACGCCGTCCGGCAAGATGCTGGCCAGGACCATGGCGGCCTATGTCGACCCGGCCGTTTCGGGGCAGGTGATCGAGATCGGACCCGGTACGGGTCCTGTCACCGAGGCGCTGATCCGCCGGGGCGTCGCGCCCGAGCGCCTCGTGCTGATCGAGTTCAACCCCGATTTCTGCACCCTGCTGCGGCGCCGCTTCCCCGGCGTCACCGTGGTGCGCGGCGACGCCTACGACATCCGCGGAAGCGTCGGCGCGGTGATGACGGGGCCGGCCGCGGCGACCGTCTCCAGCCTGCCGCTCTTCACCAAGCCGCTGGAGCAGCGCCTCGACCTGCTCAACACCGCCCACGACCTGATGCATCCGGGCGCGCCGTTCGTGCAGTTCACCTACGCCGTCGTCCCGCCGATCCCGGCGCGCTGCGCGATGGGCAGCTACACCGCCAGCGGCTCGAACCGGGTCTGGCTCAACCTGCCGCCGGCCCGGGTCTGGGTCTACCGCCGGCCCTGATCGAAGCTGCCCGAACACAATCTGAGCGCGTGCCTCAGGTCACATTCAGGTGAGGCCCGCTATCTCTCCGCTCAACGCCGTCGGCGAAAGCCGCGGCGCACAGCAGGAGAACGCCGATGTCTACGACACCGACCCGCACCAGCCTCGCCCTCGCAGCCCTCGCGCTCGCCGGCGGCCTCGCCCTCGCGGCACCGGCCCAGGCCGCGCCGTTCGCACCGGCCCCGCTCGCCGAAGCTCATGCCGACGTTGTGCAGGCGCAGTACGGCTACGGATACGGCCACCGCCATTTCGGCCACGGCCCCCGCCACTTCGGCTACGGCCCGCCGCGCGGCCGTCATTTCGGCGGTCATCACGGATTCGGCGGCCCGCGCTTCGGGCATCACCATCACCATGGGCGCGGCTACGGCTACGGCCGGGGCTACGGCCGCGGCGGTTGGTAGGTAAGCTCGGGCCGGTGGCGAAAGCCACCGGCCTTCTTCATGGCTTCGGCGCGATCCGCTCGATCACCGCCGGCCCCTCGGCCGCCGCCTCGCCCAGGCTGTAGGCCGCCCGCAACGCGGCCTCCGCGCGATCCGCCGCCGCCGCGTCGGCGGCGTGAACGATCCCGAGCAACCCGCTCGCATCCCCCGGCCGGGCGAGCTCAGAGAATCCCACCCGCCCGTCGATCCCGTCCTCCGGACGGGTACGGCCGCCGCCGAGGCCGATCACCGCGAGCCCGATCGCGCGGGTCGCGACCCGCGCGACTTTACCCTCCGCCCGCACCTCCCGGATCACCGGCGCCGCCGGCAGGTGCCTGGTGGGATGCTCCATCAGGTCGGCGGGGCCGCCCAGCGCGGCGACCATGCGGGAGAACGTCTCCGCGGCCCGGCCCGAGGCGAGGCTCGCCTCCAGCTTCGTGGCCGCCGCGTCGAGATCAGTCGCGAGCCCGCCGGCCACCAGCATCTCTGCGGCGAGCGCCAGGGTCACTGCGTGGAAGCGCGGCTCGCGGCGCCCGGCGAGGTAGTCGATCGCGTAGGCGACCTCCAAGCCGTTTCCGGCGGCGCTCGCCAGCGGCGCGTCCATGTCGGTGATCAGCGCGACGGTGCGCAGGCCCGCGCCGTTCGCCACCGCGACGATGCTGTCGGCGAGCGCCCGCGCCGCGTCGATCCCGGCCATGAAGGCGCCGGAGCCGACCTTCACGTCCATGACGAGGCCGTCGAGCCCTGCGGCGAGCTTCTTGGCGAGGATCGAGGCCGTGATCAGGTCGAGCGATTCCACCGTCCCGGTCACGTCGCGGATCGCGTAGAGCCGGCGGTCTGCCGGCGCGAGGTCCGCGGTCTGGCCGATGATGGCGCAGCCGACCTCGGAGACGACGCGCCGGAACCGGTCGAGGTCGGGCGTCGCGTCGTAGCCGGGGATGCTGGCAAGCTTGTCGAGCGTGCCCCCGGTATGGCCGAGGCCGCGGCCGGAGATCATCGGCACGTAGCCGCCGCAGGCTGCGACCATCGGCGCGAGCACGAGGCTGACCGCGTCGCCGATGCCGCCCGTCGAGTGCTTGTCGAGGACCGGGCCGGACAGGTTCCAGGCCAGCACGCTGCCTGATCGCGTCATCGCCCGCGTCAGCGCCACCCGTTCGGCGATCGACATGCCTTGGAAGAACACCGCCATCGCGAAGGCCGCCGCCTGGCCTTCGCCGACGCGCCCGTCGGTCAGCCCGGCGATGAAGTCGGCGATCTCCGCGGGCTCCAGCGTCGCCCCGTCGCGCTTGCGCCGGATGGTCTCCTGCGGAAGCCTCATGGCGTCGCCTCCGGACTGGTGGCATCCCCGCGGGCGGCCATCAGCACGCCGAACAGGCTGCTGGCGCCGAGTCGGAACGTCCCAGGGCCGGCCCAACCCGACCCCATGATCTGGTCGGCAAGGGCGAGGTAGGTCGCGGCGTCGGCGAGCGTCCGCAGGCCGCCGGACACCTTGAGGCCGCCCCGCCCGGCCTCGCGAATCGCGTGCAGCATGGTCTCGGCCGCCTCCGGCGTGGCCGAGACCGCGCTCTTGCCGGTGGAGGTCTTGATGAAGTCGGCGCCGGCCGCGAGCGCCAGCCGGCTGGCTGTGGCGACGGTTTCGCGGGCCTGCAACTCGCCGGTTTCCAGGATCACCTTCAACGCGGTTCCGGGGCAGGCCTCGCGCACCGCCTCGACCATGAGGCGGACCGCTTCCGCGTCGCCGCGCAGGAGCGCCCGGTAGGGGAGGACGAGGTCGATCTCGTGCGCACCGTCGCGCAGCGCCTCCGCGGTGTCCTCGACTGCGCGGTCCACATCCTCGCCGCCCGCCGGGAAGTTGATCACCGTGGCGATCCGCACCGGTCCGCCCGCCAGCACGCGCGCCGCCTGATGCACGAATTGCGGCCAGACGCAGACCGCCGCGACCCCGCCCGCGCGGGCGTCCCGGCACAGCGCGTCGACCTGCGTCGCCGTGCAGGTGTCGCCGAGGTCGGTCAGGTCGAGCAGCGCGAGGGCGCGCCGGGCGATCGAGGCCGAGTTCAAGGTCGGTTCGGGCATGCGCGCGCGCTTTCGGGGAGGCGTGAGGCTCAAGGATCGCCGGCGGGCAGGCCGGCGACGAAGCTTTGGATCAGCCGGACGAGGTCGCCGGCCGCGGCCGCCGCCGCCTGCTTGGTCTCAGCATGATGCGGGTCGCCGTCGCCGATCCCGGCGGCGCGGTTCGTCACCACCGAGAGCGCGGCGACCGGCAGGCCGAGGAAGCGGGCGAGGATCACCTCCGGCACCGTCGACATGCCGACGAGGTCGGCGCCGAGCAGCCCCGCCATCCGCACCTCGGCCGGGGTCTCGAAGGACGGCCCGGAGAACCACGCGTAGACGCCCGCATGCAGGGGGATGCCGCAGGCGGCCGCGGCCGCATCGAGCCGGGCGTTCAGGGCGGGGTCGTAGGCCCGCACCATCGGTACGAAGCGGGCGTCGCTCGGCTCGCCGACGAGCGGGTTCATCCCCGACAGGTTGAGGTGGTCGGACAGCCGCACGAGGCTTCCGGGGCCGGCCGCCGGCATCAGCGAGCCGGAGGCGTTGGTGAGTAGCAGGCAGGCGGCGCCGAGGGCCTGCGCGGCGGCGAGCGGCACGCGCATCGCGGCGGCGTCCCCATACTCGTAGGCGTGCGCCCGACCCTCGAACACCAGCACCCGCCGCCCGGCGATCGAACCGCGATGAAGCCGCCCGCGATGGCCGCTGACGCCGGCGCCCGGAAAGCCGGGGATCTCGGCATAGGGCCGCGAAATCGCATCCGCGAGCCCGTCGGCGAGGCCGCCGAGCCCGGTGCCGGCGACGATCGCGCAGGCATAGGGGCCGGCAAAGCCCGCCGCGCGCAACGTGTCGACCGCCTCAGTCACCGAGCATCTCCTGGACGAGCGTTTCGGGCCCGAAGGAGTCCGGCAGCAGCGCGTCGAGGGTGAAGCTGCGCCGGACCCCCTCCGGCCCCGCCGCGTGGATCGGCGTCGCGGGCGCGGCGAATTCGCGGATGCGCTGCCGGCAGGCGCCGCAGGGCGTGACGAGGCCAGCGCCGTCGCCGAGCACCAGGATTTCGCGGATGCTCCGGCCGCCGGCCAGGATCATCGCGGCGATCGCCCCGGCCTCGGCGCAGGTGCCGACCGGATAGGCCGCGTTCTCGACGTTGCAGCCGGCATGGATCGCGCCGTGCTCGTCGCGGAGCGCTGCGCCGACCGCGAAGCGCGAGTACGGCGCATGCGCCCGGCCGCGTGCCCCGGCGGCGGCGTCGAACAGGGCGGCGAGGTCGAGAGGGGAGGGCGGCATCCCCGATCATTGGCATCGCCCGGCGTGAGCTGTCGAGGGGGGCGCGGGGC
>NZ_VRUW01000129.1:0-9465 GCF_008039475.1 Methylobacterium sp. WL12
GGAGCCAGACGGGGGCGGGATCAGCGTGTTTTCCGGGAGCCCCCGCAGCGAGTCCCGGTCAGTTCAGCCGCCAGATCGCCGCGTTGAGCAGGCTCGCGAAGGCGACCCACGCGGCGTAGGGCACCAGCAGCCACGCCGCGATCCGGTCGACGCGCCAGCTCAGCTTGATCGTCCACAGCACCATCACGAGGAGGGCTAGCACCACCACGAGACCGGCTCCGAGGGCGTGACGCGTGAAGAACACCGGCGTCCAGGCGGCGTTGAGCGCGAGCTGCACGCCGAACGCCACGAGCGCCAGCCGCCAGCCCCCTTGCGCCGGCCCGGTGGCCGGTCGTGCGCCCAGCAGGCGCCAGAGCGAGACCACCATCATCACGTCGAGAATCGTCCAGGCGATCGGGAAGGCGGCGTTCGGCGGGTTGAAGGACGGCTTGACGAGGCCCGCATACCATCCCCCGATCTCGGACCCGGTCGCCAGCCCGCCGATCAGCGAGGTCGCCCCCACCGGCAGGATCGCGGCGGGCAGCCGCAGCCACCAGGGCAGGGTCGGCCGCGTCGGGACCTGCATCGGGGTGGCTTGGATGGGCGGCATACGGGGACCTCGTTGCGGATTCGGATCGCGATGTCGGTGTGGATCGTGTCAGGCGTGATGCCCCGACGCTAGGACGCGCGGCCGCCACACCCAGAACGCGCGGTCGCGGGAGATGGCAACTCCGATCGGCCCGACCCCTCGCCGTCATCCCGGGGCTGCGCAGCAAAGCCCGGGATTCAGTGCCGCCGACGGCTTCAGCTGAAGCACGACCTGCGGTTCTGGATTCCGGGCACGCCCTCGGCGACCCGGAATGACGGTGACAACCTCGCATAAGGCTTCACGTCGAAACATCTGCCGTATCCCGGGACGTGGAGGCGCGCGGACACGCCAGCGATGACGCTGGCGGCGCGATGCGCTATCGGACGCCGCCATGACCCTGCCCGTCGACACCCAGCCCGAACCGGACGCTCCGCAGCCCCCCACCTGGTCGAAGCGCACGCTCGCCGCGCAGGCGATGGGGCACGTCGACCCGGTGACCCGCGCGGTGGTGGCGCCGCTGCACGTGTCGACCACCTTCATCCGCGACCCCGACAACGGCTATTCCTCCGGCTTCTCCTACGCGCGGCCCGACAACGCGACCGTGCGCGAGGCGGAGGCCGTGCTGGCGATGCTGGAGGAGGCGCCGGCCGCGATGCTGTTCGGCTCCGGCATGGCGGCGGCGACCGCGGTGTTCGGCGCGCTGGAGCCCGGCGACCACGTGGTCGCGCCGGCGGTGATGTACTGGGCGCTGAAGCGCTGGCTGCGTGAGGAGGCGCCGCGGCGGCGGCTCGACCTCGACTTCGTTGCCATGGACGACCTCGACGCCCTGCGGCGGGCGATGCGGCCGGGGCGGACGAAGCTCGTCTGGATCGAGACCCCCGGCAACCCGCTCTGGACGGTGACCGACATCGCCGCCGCGGCCGAGATCGCGCATGCGGCGGGTGCGCGGCTCGCGGTCGACTCCACCGTCGCCTCGCCGTTCCACACCCGGCCGCTGCGCCTCGGCGCCGACCTCGTCATGCATTCCGGCACCAAGATCCTGAACGGCCATTCCGACGTCGTCGCCGGCGTCCTAGCCACCGCCGCGCAGGACGCCGCCTGGACCCGGATCGGTTCGATCCGCGCCGGCGGCGGCGCGATCCTCGGGCCGTTCGAGGCCTACCTCCTGATGCGGAGCCTGCGCACTTTTCCCTTGCGTGCCGCCGCGCAATCCGCCGGCGCCCTCGACCTCGCTGCCCGCTTCGCCCAGCACCCGCACGTCGAGCGGGTGCTGTATCCGGGCCTGCCCGACGACCCGGGCCACGCGGTCGCCGCGCGGCAGATGGAGCAGGGGTTCGGGGCGATGCTGTCGATCCGGGTCGCCGGGGGCGAGGCGGCGGCGATCGCCACCGCCGCGCAGGTGCGCCTGTGGAAGCGGGCGACCTCGCTCGGCGGCGTCGAAAGCCTGATCGAGCACCGCGCCTCCGTCGAGGGGCCGGGCACCCCGTGCCCGCCCGACCTGCTGCGACTCTCCACCGGTCTCGAGGACCCGGACGACCTGTTCGCCGACCTCGCCGCGGCGCTGCGGGCCGCGCATCCGGGAGCGTGAGCGGCTCCCTGTGGAATCATTTCTGGTCCGGCGGGACCCCCGGGCCGGCTGCGCGTTGTGCCTGACACCTTCGGGGCGCGTTCCACGCCGAAAGATCAAGAGCGGACCATGACGACACGCATCCTTGCCGGCGCCGCGCTCACCGGGGCCCTGGCGCTCGCCCTCCTCGCCGCCCCGGCGGCCTCGACCCGGGCGCTCGCCGACACGGTGCCGAGCCTCGACATCACGAAGACCTGCCAGTCGGCGAGCCGCGCCAACAGCGGCGTCAGCGACCAGGCCAACGTCGACGGCTGCCTGCGCTCCGAGCGGGACGCGAAGAAGGAGGCCGAGCGCCGCTGGGGCGACTACACGCCCTCGGCCAAGCGCCAGTGCGAGGACCAGTACAAGGCCGGCGGCTACCCGTCCTACGTCGAGATGGTGACCTGCCTCGAGCTCGCCAGCGGCACCGTGCCGACCCAGCCGAATTCCGGTGGCACCGCCACAGGCGGCCCCGGCGCGCCGGGCGCCAAGGCGGCCCCGCAGGAATCGGGCAGCCGCAACCTCACCCGCGAGCCGGCCGCGAACCAGCGCACCAACCCGATAGAGGTGCTGGACAAGAAGTAGGGGCCCGGATGTCAGCCACTTCGAAACTCGGAAGTCCTCTGCTCGAAGGCCGCACGGCGGTGGTGTTCGACGCCTACGGCACGTTGTTCGACGTGCACTCGGCGGTGCAGCGCCACGCCGACGCGGTCGGGCCGGACGCCGCGCGTTTGTCTGAGCTGTGGCGGACCAAGCAGGTCGAGTACAGCTGGAACCTGTCGCTGATCGGGCGCTACGTCCCGTTCTGGCAGCTCACCGAGCGGGCGCTGGATTTCGCCCTGGCCAGCCACGCGAGCGTCGACCCTGCCCTACGCGACACGTTGCTCGACGCCTACCGCGACCTCGACGCTTACGCCGAAGTGCCGGGCGTGCTGGAGCGGCTGCGGGAGCGCGGTCTCACCACCGCGCTCCTCTCCAACGGCGACGCGGCCATGCTCGGCCGCTCGGTCGATGCCGCCGGCATCCGGCCGCACCTCGACACGGTGCTCTCGGTCGACGCAGCCCAGGTGTTCAAGACGCACCCGCGCGCCTACGCCGTCGTCGGCGAGGCGCTCGGCGTGAGCCCGGAGGCGGTGCTGTTCTGCTCTTCGAACCGCTGGGACGTGGCCGGCGCCACCGCCTTCGGCTTCGCCTGCGCCTGGATCAACCGCGGCGCCAAGCCCGACGAGTACGCCGACCTGGCGCCGGTGGCGGTGCTGACGGATCTCGAAGGGTTGTTCTGAAGGGGGGGCGGCGCCTCCGGCACCTCTACGAACCGCTCATTTCACCACGATCCAATCCTCCACCACCAGGGCGTCAAGGCCGGTGGTGTAGAACATCAGGATCGCGTCTTCCGCCGTGTGAAGGATCGGCTTGCCCATCACGTTGAAGCTGGTGTTGAGCAGGATCGGGACGTTCGTGATCTCGGCAAAGGCCGCGATCAGCGCGGCGTAGGCCGGGTTGCGCTCCGGCGTCACGCTCTGGAGCCGGCCGGTGCCGTCGGCGTGCACCACCGCCGGGACCTGGTCGCGCTTGGATTCGCGCCACACCAGGGTGCGCTCCATGTACGGGCTGTCGGCGTAGGCCTCGAACCAGTCGGGGCCGGCCTCGGCCAGGATCGAGGGCGCGAAGGGGCGGAAGGCCTCGCGGTACTTCACCTTGGCGTTGAGTGCGTCCTTGGCGCCCTCCGGCCGCGGGTCGGCGAGAATCGAGCGGTTGCCGAGCGAGCGCGGGCCGAACTCGGCCCGGCCCTGGACCCAGCCGACGAGGCCGCCGGCCGCCAGGATCTTCGCCGCCTCCCGCGTCGCCGCCGCGTGGCCGACGCGTCGCGCGCTTGGCTCCCACTCCGCCAGCCGCTCCATCGGCGCGGTCGAAACGTGCGAGCCGAGGTAGGGGGTGAGCGGGCGGGTCTCGGGCGCCGGCCCGGTCCAGTCCGGGTTGTCGGCGGCGTAGGCGAGCCAAGCCGCACCGATCGCGTTGCCGTCGTCGCCCGGCGCGGACGGGACGTGAAGCCGGCAAAATTCCGAACGTTCGAGCACCCGGCCGTTGTAGGACGAGTTGAGGCCGCAGCCGCCCGCGATCACCAGGTTCTCGTGCGGGCTCAGGACCCAGGCCTCGGCGACGAGGACGTCCATCAACTCCGAAAACACGTCCTGGCCGCTCTTGGCGAGATCGGCCCAGCCGGCCTCGCCGAGGTCGGCCGGGCGGCGGCTCAGGATCGTCGCGACGACATCGCGCACGGTGGCGTCGTCGGAGAACTTCAGGCGGCCGTTCTCGGCCGAGAACAGGCGGCGGAGCTGCGCGACGAGGCCCGGATCGGTGCGGCCGTAGGGCGCGAGCCCCATGATCTTCCATTCCTCGCCCTTGAGCTGGTCGAAGCCGGCCAGGTCCGTGACGAGCCCGTAGAGGAAGCCGACCGAGCCGCGACCGCGGTGGCGCCGCACCTCGGCGATGCGGCCCGTCTCCATCCGGTAGAGCGCCGCCGCCCCGGTCTCGCCCATGCCGTCGACGATCACCGCCGTCGCGTCCGAGAACGGGCTGCCCCACAGGGCGTAGGCCGCGTGGGTAAGGTGGTGGGGGAAGCGGTCCTGCCGCACGATCCGCGCCCGCGGGTCGCCGCCGCGGCTCCGCGTCTCCTGGTCGAGCGCCAGCAGGGTGCCGTAGCCGGCACGCGCCTGGGCGATCGCCATCTCGGCGACGAAGATGCGCTCGGCGCGCTCGGGCACGAACGAGCGGTTGAGCGTCGGCGGGTGCCGGCTCAAGGCGTCGAGGGTGAAGGCGCCGCCGCGGCCCTGCCCCTCCAGGAACTCGGTGAATTGCTGCCCCCAGGTCGAGGCGACGACGAGCTCGGAGCCCTGCGGCACGAATTCGGCGAGCAGCCCGACCATGCGGGTGGCCGGGTCGGGCTCGCAGTTCGGGGCGCGCTTGTATTGCAGGAACCGCTCGGCGCCCTCGGCGAAGAGGACGGTGCCGTCGGGCCCGATCAGCGCGAGCGCAGGGTCGTGGAAGGTGGTGGCGAGGCCGAGATAATACCGCATCGCCGACCGGGTTAACGCCGCGGCGCCCACCCGGCAACCGCCGCTCAGGCGCGGGGCGCCCGCTCCAGGCGGCGGGCGAGGCGGGTCGCGCCGTAGACCTCGCCGAGGCGCCGGCGGGCGGCGTGGATCGGGGGGGCGGTCCGCTCGGCGTGGGCGGCGGCGATCACCCGCAGGGTCGCGGCGACGGAGCGCTCCAGGCGCTGCTCGTCCTGCGCCGTCACGGCGCGAGCCTTCACGGTTTCGATCATCGGGATGCCCCTTCTGGTCCTGCCTTCGTCCGGGCGGCGACCGTCGGCGACAGCATCCGGGGCTGGCTGGGCCGCAAGATGGCAGCTTGGCCGTGGCACAGGCGAAGCCGATACCGGGTCGGCTCGAAGGCAGGTCCGAGCGTCGCGGGTCCCGCCGCGCCTGAGGACGCGGCGACCATCAAGGGGGCTAGGGCGTCGGGGGCGCCGACTGCGCACGCACGACCGCGCGGGCGACCTCGAGTACCGTCCGACGGCCTGCGTCGCCCTCGATTGCGTCCCACAGGGTCAGCAGCTCCCGGGCCTCGGCGACTGGGCGGCCGTCGTCCTTGCCGTTCGCCAGGTCGTCGACGGTACACCGCAGGGCCGTCGCGATGCGCTTCAGCGTCTGAGCGGTGCGCTCGGACGGTGAGGTGTCGGTCATGCAGGGATCTCGATGCGGCATCGGCGTCACGGCGAGAGGCGGGAAGGGGCGGAACGCGGGCGGACGGCGGCGATCACGGCGCGGCGGCGCGCCCGCGTCTCGGCCCTCGTCCCGTTCTCCAGAGGATCGGGCCTACCGGCTTCGACGCGGACGTCGCGAAGCCCGCGGCACGCGTCGGCGGAAGGTGTCGTGGAGATGTCGAAGATGCGCATGACGGACGCCGAAGACTATCGTTTCGACGAAGGCTTGCCGATCCTGGAAAAGCATTCGGTTCCGATAAAAGGCATTCGATCGGAAGCATAGGCCGGATCCAGATCTACGAAACGCCGCAGCCGTCATCAGATGTGTTGTTTGTCCGATTTTAAACTAGAAGTGTCAAATGTGCGCGATTTTTACACTTCTATTGCGCATTTTTCATATCGGCCGTGGAGCTCGGATCGCCGGTCTCGCCGGAGGCTCATCCTGGGATTCAAGTCCGCCGGTCGGCGTCGCGCCGGGTCTCGGAGGGCGCGCGGCCGTACAACCGCCGGTATCGCGGCCCGAAATCGCTCATGTGGACGAAGCCCCAGCGCACGGCGATCTCGGCGATCGAATGCATCGCGTTGTTGTCTGAGAGCAGATCTTGGTGGACCCTGCGCAGGCGGCTGTCGATGATGTACTGGACCGGCGTCTGCCCGACGGCCTGCCGGAACTTGTCCTGCAGCGAGCGGACGCTGAGGCCGGCCGCGGCGGCGATGTCGGGCAGCGTCAGCGGGGCGGACAGGTGCGCCTCGATGTAGTCGAGGGCCGCGCGGACCGTCCGGGCCGGCGCGTCCAGCGTCGCATGCGGCACCGGCGTGTCGCGTTTCGGCCAGGCCGAGAGCAGCTGGTAGCTGAAGATCTCGCGGATCAGGGGAATGATCAGGTCGCCGTGTGGGTGCACGCCGGGGCTTTGCGCGTAGATCTGCCGTAGGCTGCAGAACAGGGCCTGCATGCCGGGGGCCGTCAGTTCGGCGACCGGGGCCGAGCGGCTGCAATCCGTCGCGGCTGCCGCCCGTGAGAGCTTCGTTGGCCGCGCCGCCAAGGCTTCGACGGAGATCGTCGCGCTGAGGGCGCTGAAGCCGGCGGAGGCGCGGACCTCACGCAGGTCCTCGAATCCGACCAGCGTGGTGTGCGTCGGGGTGCCGAGGGCTTCGCCGGAGCGATCGCGATAGGTGATGCAGCCGTTCGTGACGAAGCGGATCGTCACCAGTTCGGCGTTGAACTTCGGTTTGGTGATGAAGCCGCTCGACGAAGTCGTCTCCCATAGGGAAAAGCTCGCGCTCTGGCTGGCGACGATCGTGATGTCGGGCATCACCGAGCGCATGATGTCGAAGTTGACCGCGATGCCGCCGCGATCGTTGAAGACCTGAAGCTGACGCGGCGAGCCGAGGCGCGCGACGAAACGCTCCTGCGCACGCCACGCCGACGGGTCGCGCTGGGCCAGGCGCGTCATCGCGCAGGGCGTCCGGTCGACGGGCATGCGGCTCCGGCGACACCGGACGGCACGGCGGGCCCGATGCGGCGACGGGCGAACGATCGGAACGATGCGGCGTCGGACATCGCGGGCGGACCATCGGTTGCGGCGTCGGCGCCGGTCGGCCGGCCGGCACCGCGGATCATCGTTTAAGGGCAATCCGACGAAATTCCTAGGCGACGCCGATCGCCGAGACCTGCCGGCTACCAGGCGAGCCGTTCGATCACCGCGTCGGGCCGCACCGGCTGGCGCGAGAGCCAACCGGCGACGTCGCCGAGGCTGTGGTGGGCGGCCGTGACCCCGAGTTCCTCGGCATGGATCCCGCGGGCGACGAGCAGGCTGGCGATGCCGAAGCCATGCGCGCCGGCGATGTCGGTGCGGATCGCGTCGCCCACCGCCAGGACGCGGGCGGGGTCGGGCGCGGCGCCGTCGTCGAGGCCGGCGGCCATCGCCAAAGCCGCCTCGTAGACCGGCCGGTGCGGCTTGCCGGCATAGGTCACCGCCCCGCCGATCTCGGCATAGGCCTCGGCCAGCAGGCCGGCGCAGGGGATGAGCGAGCCGTCGCGCTCGACCACGAGGTCGGGGTTGGCGCAGATCATCGGCACGTCGCGGGCCTTCAGGGCGGCGAGCGTCGCGCGGTAATCCTCGGCCGTCTCGGTGGCGTCGTCGAACAGGCCCGTGTTGACCAGGAGGTCGCAGGCCTCGGCCGGCACCAGCGTCAGGTCGAGCCCTTCGAAGATCGGGCCGTCGCGCTCGGGCCCGAGATGGTGGACCCGCGCGCCGGGCCGCTCGGCCAGCAGCGCCCGGGTCAGGTCGCCCGAGGTGAGGATCGCGTCGTAGGCGCCCCGCGGCACGCCGTAGCCGTCGAGGATGCGCTGCACGCCGGCCCAGGGGCGGGGTGCGTTGGAGACGAGCACGACCCGGCGCGGGCGCGGCCCGAGCCGCTCGCGAAAGGCGATCAGCGCCGCGCCGGCGGCCGTGTGGGCGCGGGTGCCGTCGTGCAGCACGCCCCAGACGTCGCACAGGATCAGGTCGTAGGAATCCGCGATGCCGGACAGGCCGGACAGCGTCGGGATCGGATCGGGCATCGGCGGTCTCGGACGGATTTTTTGGGGCGGTCGCCGGCCGGGTTAGGCGCCGTGGCCCGGGTTGGCAATCGCGGGCGCTTTGCGCGATCGGCGGTCCCGGCGTAGCCTCACGGGATGAACGTGACGGTGCCCATCCCCGACGACCTCGCCCGCCGCCTCGCGGCCGACGGCGGCGACCTCGGGCGCCGTGCGCTCGAGGCCTTCGCGGTCGAGGAGTTCCGCGCCGGCCGGCTGACCCAGGCCGAGCTCCGTGCCCTGCTCGGGTTCGGCACCCGCGCGGCGCTCGACGCCTTCCTCAAGGCCCGCGACGTGTTCGTCGCCTACGACGTGCCCGACCTCGACGCCGACCGCCGCGACCTCGACCGCCTCGGCCTTTAGATCCGTTGCGCGCCGTCGCAGATACCGGGCCGCTCCATTACCTCGTCCTGATCCGTCGGATCTCGGTGCTGCCGATCCTGCTGACCGGGGTCTCGATCCCCGAGACGGTGCGTCGGGAGTTGAGCCATCCCGAAGCGCCGGTTCTGGTGCGCGGCTGGATGTCGGCGCCTCCGCCCTGGCTCGCGATCGAGCCCGATCCGACCGGGTCGGACCCGTCGCTCGGGAGGCTGGATGCCGGCGAGCGCGAGGCGCTGCGCTTGGCCTCCGCTCTCTCGGCGGACCTGATCCTGATGGACGATCGCGCCGGCGTCGGTGCGGCGCGGGCCAGGGGGGTCGCCGTCACCGGCACGCTCGGGATCATCGATCTGGCTGCGCGGCGCAGGCTTCTCGACGTGCGCGACGCCGTCGACCGGCTGCGGGCGACGAACTTCCGTTGCAGACCCATGCTCTTCGATGCCTTGATCGCCCGGCACCCCGAGCCCTGACGCTCAGCTCGCCCGGCGCAGGAACGCCCGGAACGGGCGGCGCTCGGGGGCCGGCTCGGGCGGGTCGTCCGGGGCAGGCGGCGCGGAGGGGACCGGCGG